>CAXTTU010000265.1:0-4923 GCA_964247225.1 uncultured Sphingomonas sp.
CGGCAGCCCGCACGCGACCAGCTGGTTCACCGACGCGGCGGCGCGGGTCGAGGCGGGGCGCGGTTGGTCGCTCGGCGGCAGCGTGCGTCAGGGGTGGACGAGCGCGACGGCGCGGCTCGGCGTCGCCGGCGCGGGGCTGGTCCGCACGGGGGCTTGGGTAGCGGACCTTGGCAAGGACGGCGTGTTCGGCGCGCACGACACGTTCGGCCTGCGCGTCGCGCAACCGCTGCGGGTATCGGGCGGCGGCATCGACTATCGCCTGCCGAGCTGGTGGGACTATGCAACGAACAGCGTCGGCGCGTGGGCGGAGCAGCGGCTCAACCTGTCCCCCACCGGGCGCGAGCTCGACGTGGAAGCGCGCTATGCCCGCCCGTTCGGGCCGGGGGACCTGTCGACCAACCTGTTCTGGCGGAGGGACCCGGGCAATGTCGCGAGCATCGCGCCGGATTACGGCGTGGCGGCGCGGTATAGCTTCGGGTTTTAGGCTGCATTGAGCCTCTAACCGTCACCCCGGCCTTGAGCCGGGGTCCCGCTTCTACTTTCAGGCGGCAGGAAGAAGCGGGACCCCGGGTCAAGCCCGGGGTGACGAAAGGGAGTGTGTTTCCCCCTTCCGGGTGGAACTTGGCGCAGCCCTTGCTGGACCCCATCTCCCAATTATGACCAAATACGCGCTCCTCGACCTCGTCCCAGTCATCGAGGGCGGCACCGTCGCGCAGTCGCTCGCCAACGCCGCCGACCTCGCCCGTTATGCGGAAGGGCTCGGCTTCACCCGCTACTGGGTGGCCGAGCATCACGGGATGCGCGGCATCGCCAGCGCGGCAACGGCGGTGGTGATCGCGCATGTCGCCGCCGCGACGAAGCACATCCGCGTCGGCGCGGGCGGGATCATGCTGCCCAACCATGCGCCGCTGGTGATCGCCGAGCAGTTCGGGACGCTCGACGCGCTCTACCCCGGTCGCATCGACCTGGGGCTCGGGCGCGCGCCCGGCTCCGACCAGCGGGTCGCGCAGGCGATGCGCCGCACGCTGACGAGCGACGCCAACCAGTTCCCGCGCGACGTGCTCGAGCTGCAAAGCTATTTCGCCGACGACGGTCAGACCGGCATCGTCGCCACGCCCGGCGCGGGCGCGCAGCCGGAGATGTGGATCCTCGGCTCCAGCCTGTTCGGGGCGCAGCTCGCCGCCGCGCTCGGCCTGCCGTTCGCCTTCGCGTCGCACTTCGCCCCGGACGCGCTCGACCAGGCGTTGGCGATATACCGCCGCGACTTCCGCCCTTCGGAGCGGCTCGCCCGCCCCTATGCGATGGCCGGGTTCAACGTGTTCGCCGCCGACACGGACGCCGAAGCCGATTTCCTTGCCTCCTCGCAAGCGCAGGCGTTCGTCGCGCTTCGCACCGGCAACCCGCGCCAGCTCCCGCCGCCGGTCGCCGGGTATCGCGAGACCCTCGGGTTGCAGGGTGCCGCAATGCTCGACCATGTGCTGAGCTGTTCTGCGATCGGCGGCCCCGCCACCGTCGCGCGCCAACTACACGCCTTCATCGCCCGCACCGGCATCGACGAAGTCATGCTGACCTGCGCGATGTACGACCACGGGGCGAGGAAGCGCAGCCTGGCCATTGCCGCCGACGCCATGGCGGAGCTGCAGCAAGCGGCGTAGCGGAACACGGGCGCGTCCGGGGCTTTGTACCCCGATGATCGAAAGACGCCTCCCCGCATGAGCGACCGCTGGCCGCTCGCCCTCTGGATCGTCCGTCACGGTGAGAGCGCGGGCAATGTCGCGCGCGATCAGGCGGTGGCGAGCGGGGCGGAGCGGATCGCGCTGGCCGTCCGCGACGTCGACGTGCCGCTGTCCTCGCGCGGCGAGGATCAGGCGCGCGCGCTCGGCCGCTGGTTCGCGCGCGGGCAGGCTGACGGGCGGCCGGAGGTGATACTCGCCAGCCCCTATATTCGCGCGCAGGAGACCGCGCGGCTGTTCCGCGAGACGGGCGGCGCGCCCGCGAACGAGCCGGTGTGCGTCGACGAGCGGCTGCGCGAAAAGGAGTTCGGCATCTTCGACGGGCTCACCACCGCCGGGGTGATGGCGCGCTACCCCGAACAGGCGGAGCTGCGGAAGTTGCTCGGCAAGTTCTACCATCGTCCGCCCGGCGGCGAGAGCTGGTGCGACGTGGTGTTTCGCCTCCGCGCGATTCTCGACTGGATCACGCTCCATCATGCGGGCAAGCGGGTGATGATCGTCGCGCATCAGGTGGTGGTGCTGTGCCTGCGCTACGTTATCGAGCGGATGAGCGAGGAGGAAGTGCTGGCGATCGACCGCGCGGGCGATGTCGCGAACTGTTCGGTGACCGAATATCGGTTCGACGCGAAGAAGGGCCCGCACGGCGGGCTGACGCTGGTCCGCTACAACCAGACCGCGCCGGTCGAGCAGGATGCCGATGCCGAAGTGACGACCGAACCCGACCAGAGCCTGGGAGCACGCGGATGACCGACCCAACACCGCTCGACAGCGCGTGGATCGCCGCGCATCCTGCCCCCGTCCATGCGAGCGGCACGACCAAGAACAGCCGTGGGCGCGTACTCGCGATCGGCGGCGCGCGGATGGTGCCGGGCGCGATCCGGCTGGTCGGCGAGGCGGCGCTGCGCGTCGGCTGCGGCAAGCTGCAGCTGGCGACGATCGCGTCGGGCGCGACGATGCTTGGGATGCTGATCCCCGAAGCGGCGGTGATTGCGCTGCCCGAGGACGAGGACGGCGAAATTGCGTGGGATCAGTCGCTGTGCAAAGCGGTCGCCGATTGCGATGCGCTGGTGCTCGGCCCGGGCGTATCGACCAAGGAGGTGGCCGAAAAGCTGATTCATGCGCTGGTCGGCGAAGCGCCGGAGGAGGCCAAGGTGGTGCTCGACGCGCAGGCGGTGGCGTGCGCGGGCGACCTCGCCAAGCTGCTCGCGCCGTTCCGGGGGCGATTGGTGATGACGCCACACGAGGGCGAGATGGCCTCGCTGACCGGCCGCGACATGGAGGAGATCAAGCGCGACCCGGCCGCGATCGCCTGCGAGGTCGCGGCGCGGTTCGGCGCGGTGGTGGCGCTCAAGGGCTCGCAGACCCACATCGCCTCGCCCGAGGGCGAGGTGCTGCACTTCCTCGGCGGCGGGACGGGGCTGGCGACCGGCGGGTCGGGCGACGTGCTCGCGGGCGCGGTTGCCGGGCTGCTCTCGCGCGGCGCGTCGCCGATGGAGGCGACCGGCTGGGGCGTGTGGCTCCACGGCCAGGCGGGGCGGCGGATGGCGGGCCGCCACGGCCCGATCGGCTTCCTCGCGCGCGAACTCCCGGCGGAGTTTCCGCTGCTGCTGCCGCAATAACAGAAAGGAAACTGGTTCACGCGGAGGCGCGGAGACGCAGAGAAGAAGGCGAGCTTGCCTCGCGTCACTTCCCGCCGCGCAAGCGGCTATCAATGCACATTGAGGAATCAATGAGTGCCATTAGCGCGGCAGGAGGTCGCCTCCGCGTCTCCGCGCCTCCGCGCGAACCAATTTCTTCCTACTGCGAGGCTTGCCTCGCGAGCTGACTCAATGTCGCAGCGCGGTCCCAGCTTTCCAGACGGGCGGCGCATCCGCGTCCGCGATATTGGCGACCAGGCGATAGAAGAAGTCGTTGAACCTCCTCGCTGCCGTCCAGTCCATCGGCTGCCCGAGATCGTCCTGCGGCTTGTGGTAGCGCGTCTCGTACCACTCGCGGTAGCGCCGCTCCGCGTCCGTGCCCGGACGATAGCCGAACACAAAGCCGGTCGCGGGCACCCCCGCCGCGAGGAACGGCCAATGGTCCGCGCGGCGGAGCAGCCCGCGTTCGGGCTCCGGGTCGCGCTGCACCGCGACGCTCATCGCCGCCGCCGTGCTCCGCACCGCGTCGCCCAGCGTCGTGTCGTCGAGCGCGTGGACGGTCAGCAGGTCGAGCGGGAACAACGGGCGCAGCTGGTCGAGATTGATGTCCGCCGCGAGGCTCGCGCGCGGCACGGTCGGGTGCGCGACGAACCCGCTCGCGCCGAGCAGCCCTTTCTCCTCGCCCGTGAACGCCGCGAACAGCACCGGGCGGCACCAGCCCTTGCCCGCCCGCCGGGCCGCGAGCTGCTCCAGCAGCGCGACATAGGCCACGTCGTCGAGCGCGCCGTTGTACAGCCCGTCGCCGCGCACCGGCTCGCCATGGCCATAGCCGTCGAGATGCGCGGACAGCACGATGACCTGCGCGCTCAGCCGAGGGTCCGTGCCGGGTAGCATCCCGAGCACGTTTGCCGACCGCGTCTGCCGCTCCGTGACGGCGAGCGACGCGCTGAACCGACCGGGCAGGTCAAAGCTTGGCAGCGGTCGCCCGGCGCTCCCCGCCCCGAGCAACGCGCCCGCGTCCTGCCCGGAGCTCGCCAGCACGTGTGCGAGCGCGTCGGGGTTGAGCGTCGCGACCAGCATCCGGTCACCCGCGGGCGGGCGCGCGTCGGCGGGCGATACGGTCCGCGCATAGGCGACCGGCCAGCGCATTGGCTCGACGGTGAAGCCCGGGTCGGCGATCGTGACGATGCCGACCGCGCCTGCCTTCTCCGCCGCCGCCAGCCGGGTTGCCGCGTCGGTCAGCCCCGCGCGCCGCCAGCCAAAGCAGAGCACCACCTTGCCGCGCACGTCGCCCATTGCCTCGCCGCTGCAGTAGCCCCGGAATGCGAGCGGCGCGTCGAGGCGGCGCGGCATCCCCGGCGAGGGGCGCAGGGTGACGTCGTGGAGCAGCCGCAGCCGCTCGCCCCCCACGCTGACCCCGCTCGCGCGCAGGTCGACGGTGAAGTCGCGGAATGTCAGCGTCTGGAACCACGTCCCGCCTTCGCCCGCAGGCTTCAGCCCCGCCGCCGCGAACCGCTTCGCCACCAGTGCCGCCGCGCGGTCATAGCCGGGCG
>CAXTTU010000266.1:0-4874 GCA_964247225.1 uncultured Sphingomonas sp.
CCGAGAGCGGGCTCAAGACCGCGTGCATCACCAAGGTGTTCCCGACCCGCTCGCACACCGTCGCCGCGCAGGGCGGGATCGCCGCGAGCCTCGGCAACAACTCGCCCGACCATTGGTCGTGGCATATGTACGACACGGTAAAGGGCTCCGACTGGCTCGGCGACCAGGACGCGATCGAGTATATGGTCCGCGAGGCCCCCGCCGCGGTGGTCGAGCTTGAGCACGCAGGCGTGCCGTTCAGCCGCAACGACGACGGCACCATCTATCAGCGCCCGTTCGGCGGGCACATGCAGAACATGGGCGAGGGGCCCCCGGTCCAGCGCACCTGTGCCGCCGCCGACCGCACCGGCCACGCGATGCTGCACTCGCTGTATCAGCAGTCGCTCAAGTACGACGCGGATTTCTACATCGAGTATTTCGCGCTCGACCTGATCATGGAAAACGGTGTCTGCCGGGGCGTGATCGCCTTGTGCATGGAGGACGGGTCGATCCACCGCTTCCGCGCGCATCGCGTCGTGCTGGCGACGGGCGGCTATGGGCGGTGCTATTTCTCCGCCACCTCCGCGCATACCTGCACCGGCGACGGCAACGCGATGGTGCTGCGCGCGGGGCTGCCGCTGCAGGACATGGAGTTCGTCCAGTTCCACCCGACCGGCATCTACGGCGCGGGCGTGCTGATCACCGAGGGCGCGCGCGGTGAGGGCGGGTATCTCACCAACTCCGAGGGCGAGCGGTTCATGGAACGCTATGCCCCGTCGGCGAAGGACCTCGCCAGCCGCGACGTCGTCTCACGCTCGATGGCGATGGAAATGCGCGAAGGCCGCGGGGTCGGCCAGCACAAGGACCATATCTTCCTCCACCTCGACCATATCGACCCCAAGGTGCTGCATGAGCGGCTGCCGGGGATCACCGAGACGGGGAAGATCTTCGCAGGGGTAGACCTGACGCGCCAGCCGCTGCCGGTGACCCCGACGGTGCATTACAACATGGGCGGCATCCCGACCAACTATCATGGCGAGGTCGTGCATCCGCGCGGCGGCGATCCCGACGCGGTCGTGCCGGGGCTGTTCGCGGTCGGCGAGGCGGCGTGCGTGTCGGTGCATGGCGCGAACCGGCTGGGGTCCAATTCGCTGATCGACCTGGTCGTGTTCGGCCGCGCGACGGGCTTGCGCGTGCGCGAGACGCTGAAGCCGGGGACGCCGCACAACCCGTTGCCCAGGGACTCCGAAGCGCTGGCGCTGGGGCGGCTCGACCGGTTCCGGTACGCGAAGGGTGGTTCGCCCACTGCGCAGATCCGGCTGGAGATGCAGCGCACGATGCAGAAGCATTGCGCGGTGTTCCGCGACAACGAGCTGCTGACCGAGGGGCGCAAGCAGATTGGCGCGACCTATCGGCGGATGGGCGATGTCTCGATTGTCGACCGCTCGATGATCTGGAACACCGACTTGGTCGAGACGCTGGAGCTCGACAACCTCCTCGCGCAGGCGGTGGTGACGATGGAGAGCGCCGCCAACCGCACCGAAAGCCGCGGCGCGCACGTCAACGAGGACTATCCCGACCGCAACGACGGCGAATGGATGAAGCACACAGTGGCGGGCTTCACCGGCTGGGGCGGCGAAGGCGGCGCGGTCGCGATCGACTACCGCCCGGTGCATGATTACACGCTGACGGACGACGTGGAGTATATCAAGCCGAAGAAGCGGGTGTATTAGTGGCTAAGTTCGACGGCCAGATCGACGGGTTTCGCGCAGCTGTATCGTCGGTGTCTCCGAAAGGGGAGTGGTCATCCACTGGAGGAAAAGAAACTTACCGCGCCCGTTCCGGCGAGATTGTGAACTTGTTCCTGTCTACTGGAACGATCCAGTTCCAAGGCACTAAAAACATTGCGTTTGAGCAAGCTGTTCTGGCAGCTTGCGAGAAAGCAGGTTCGGTGCTCGCGCCGCCTGTAGAGGCTGAAGTCTCGGAAGAGAAGCGCGTTTTCATTGTGCATGGCCATGATAAGATGGCGCGTACGCAACTTGAACTACTTCTGTACAAGCTTGATTTGAAACCGCTTTTTTTGCAAGACTAGGACGGCGCTTCAAATACGATCATCGAAGCGCTCGAGAAAAGGATATATCAGGGATCATCCTTTGGCATTGTCCTTATGACTCCAGATGATTTTGCATATGCTAAAGACAAGTCCGACGCAGATCGTCAGGCCCGAGCGCGGCAAAATGTCATTCTAAAAATGGGGATGGTCATGGCGGCTCTTGGCCGTAGTAACATGGCGATCCTAAAGAAAGGCAATCTTGAAATGCCGTCTGACTGTGACGGCATACTTAGACTTGAGTTCAACGAGGACGTTGAAGAGGTCAGAGAGAAGTTGATCAACCGTTTACGTTCTTCAGGTGTCATACCAAACTAATCGCTTGTGATCGGCTTCAACCAGTCGCCCGCAAACGCTCCGCCAGCCACGCCGTGACCAGCGCCTGACGATCAACCCCGCGCTGCAGCGCCTGCGCATCCAGTTTGCGGAGCATCCAGTCGGGGAGGTGAAGGTCCGCCGGCTTGCTCTCCGAACCAGAATGGCGGGCGCTGGACCAGTCGATGTAGTCGCCCATGTCCTCGCCGTCATCGAACATGCGGTCGAACTCTTCCGCGCTAATCTGTCTGACGCTCATACACCTTCACCTCACTGCGTCGCGCTCGCCGGACGGAAATGATCCTTACGGCATCCGCGCGGTATGTCACTACAGCGGTCCATAGCAGATCGCCGATCCGTCCGACCATGATCCAGCGCTCCTCCGTCACATTCACCGAACGGAAAGTGAGCCGCCCGTCGTCCAGCCACAACGCTTGCGCCTCGACGAAGTCGATCCCATGCTTCGCGCGGTTGGCCTCGCTCTTTGCCGGATCGAACTCGAACACATGATGTCCATAACGCGCTTTACGGGCGGCAGCTATGCCGCCCTGTTGTTGGCGAGCGCCGCGCCCGCTCCCTTCTACACCCAATCGCTCACCGCCGAGGGCATCCCCATCATCGCCTCCGCGCGAGTGCCGCCGCAGGCGCTCGCGGTCGCGCGCGATCTGGTCACCGACATGCTCGCCCACCGACCCGACCTCGCGCGCGCTCTGGTCGCGCGGGGGCAGCGGGTGGCGATCATGGCGGCGGACGAGACCACCACCGACCTGCCCGAGCAACGCGGGTGGACGCGGCCCGCGCGCGACGACCCGCGGCTGACCCGGTGCGAGCGGAAGCATTATGACGAGCGGATCGGGCGGTTGACCGACCGGCAGTATTGGGATGCGCGTGCTCGCGGCATGGCGGGGGTGTTCACCTCGGGCGCGGCGGAGGACCTGCTCGGCGAGCGCGCGAGCCGCTACTACGGCCAGAACATTTTCGTGCACGAGTTTGCGCATGACGTGCTCGACGCGATCCGCGCGGCGGACCCTGCGCTCGGCGCGCGCATCGACGCGGCCTATGCCCATGCGCTCAAGGCCGGGTTGTGGAAGGGGGAATACGCCTCGACCACCGTCACCGAATATTGGGCGGTGGGCACGCAGTTCTGGTTCAACGACGCGCCCGTTGCGACGTTCGGCGGGCGCGAGGTGCTGTCGGACGTCGACCTCGCCGCCTATGATCCGGCGCTCGCGGCCGTGCTGCGCGCCGCTTATGGCGAGCGGCACCACCTAAGCGCGGACCGGGCCTACCTCAGCCCGGCCCGCGTACCGCCCGGGCCGCTGCCGCCATCGACGGCCGAGGTGTGCTGAGTCTCGCCAACCAAATCTACTCCGTTCGTGCTGAGCTTGTCGAAGCACGGGCATGTCGGTTGCCTGCCCTTCGACAAGCTCAGGGCGAACGGAGTAGGGTATAAACGTCAGTTCAGCTCGATCAGCTCCTCGACCACGCGTACCTCGACGATCGCATCGTTCTCCGGGTCGAGCGGCGGGAGCGGCGCTTCGGGCGGCTGCTCGGCCTTGCCACCCCGGAACAGCAGCATCGACGCGCCCGCGACCACCGCGCCCAGCCCCATCAGCGTCATGCCGGGGTGCTTGGCCGCGGCGGTGTAGAGGCTGAACGGCTTGGCCATGTGCTCGCCCGAGCGGACCTCGCCCGCGCGGACGCCCGCGAACAGGTTGCTCGGCGTCGGCTGCGCGCGCTTCTTGTCGACGAACGCGCGCGCCCCGATCGGGGCAAGTTTCTCGTACAGCCCCTTGAAGTGTTGCGCGAACAGCGCCTGCGCGCGACCGCCGCCGCCGACGGTGATCTCGCGCTTGGGATGCGTCGCGCAGTGGAGGATCGCGTCGGCGACCAGCTCGGGGTTGTAGATCGGCGGCGGGATCTGCGCCTCGCCGCCTTCGTGATTAGCGGCGTGCTGGCCGATCGGCGTGTCGATCCCCGACGGCTTGACCAGCGACACCGAGATCGGCGCGCCCGCGGCCATCAACTCCATGCGGAGCACTTCGGTATAGGCCTTGATCGCGAACTTGCTCGCCGAATACGCACCCTGGATCGGCGCGGGCATGTCGCTGGCGATCGAGCCGACAACGATCAGCGCGCCGCCATGTTCGGTCAGCGCGGGGACCGCGGCCTCGCAGCCATGGACCGTGCCGAAGTAATTGGTCTGGAACAGCCGCTGGTGCTCGTCGAGCGGCGTTTCCATCAGCTTGGCGTAGATCGACACGCCCGCGTCGTTGACCCAGGTGTCGATGCGCCCGAACCGTTGCACCGCATGCGCCGCCGCCGCCTTGACCGCCTTCGGGTCGCCGACATCCGCGGCGAACGCGTCGGCGGTGCCGCCCGCGCGCGTGATCGCCTCCACCTCCGCGCGCAGCTCGGGCTCGCTGCGCGCGACGAGCAGCACCTTGGCCCCCTTGGCGGCGGCGGCGCG
>CAXTTU010000267.1:0-4862 GCA_964247225.1 uncultured Sphingomonas sp.
CACGCCCGCGACGCAGACGAAGCCGGGCGGGGGCTAGCGCCGCCACCGCGCCGCCACTCGGTCGAGCACCAGCCCCCGTCGCGCCGCCGCGTCGACCGCGCCCAGCTTCGCCAGCTCAGCGGGCCAGCGCGCGAGGATCAGCTCGAACAGGTCGAGGCTCTTGCGCCAATGCGCGGACAGCTCGGGCGTCAGCTCCGCGTCGAGCTCCGCGAGCCGCGACGCGGGCACCTCCTCCACCTGCAACTGGTCGAGCGTGCGCGCGAGTTCGCCCGCCAGCCGCACCGCCTCCGCCGCATCGAGGTTCGGCCGCGCCTCGTGGAGCAGCCGGGTCAGCGCCATCCGCCGTGCGAGCGGGGCGACCGCGGGCGGGATCGGCTCGCTATCGGCGGGGTCGAGCACCGCGCCCGCGCCCTCGCCCAGCTCCGGGTCGCCCATCGCGACCAGCCGGGGGAGCAACAGCCCGCCCCCGCTCCGCCGCACGAACGCCTCCGTCACCGCGCGCTTGCCGCGGTTGTTGGGCAGCAGCACCAGCCCGCGCGCGAGCGCCATACCCGGGTGCCGCTCGATCAGCCCGGTCGCGAGCGCGTCCGCGAACGATCGGGTCGCGGGGACTGTCCACAGCTTCATCTCAGCCATCGGCGAGCATCGCCTCCGTCGCGGGGATCGCCTCGGGCGTGCCGACGTCGAACCACAGGCCCTGATGTACCGCCCCGAACGCGCGGCCTTCGGTGATCGCGCGGTCCCAGAACAGGTTGGTCGAGAATGGCCCTTCAGGCCAGTCGCGGATCAGGCGGGGATGGATGATCTGCACGCCCGTATAGACGAACGGCGCAACCCTGCCGGGCTTGCGCCGCGTGAGCCGCCCGTCACCGCCGAGGTGAAAGTCGCCCGCCCCGCGGTGATTGTGCGCGCGCGCGGCGGGCACCAGCAGCAACAGCGCGTCCATCGCCTCGTCATCCCATTGCGCGCCGAGCAGTCGCAGCGCGTCTACCGGCCCATCGACCCACAGGTTGTCGCTGTTGAGCACCAGCACCGGCTCCTTGCCGAGCAGCGCGCGCGCCTGCACCAGCCCGCCGCCCGTTTCCATCAACCGCGCGCGCTCGTCCGACACCGCGAGGTCGAGCCCGTGCGCCCCTTCGCGCAGGTGCGCTTCGAGCTGGTCGGGGTGGTGGTGGACGTTGACCACCACCCGCTCCACCCCCGCCGCGCGCAGCCGGTCGAGCACATGGTCGATCAGCGCACGGCCCGCGAGCTCGATCAGCGGCTTGGGCCGGGCAAGCGTCAGTGGTCGCATTCGCGTGCCGAGCCCCGCCGCCATCACCATCGCCGTGCGGGGCACCCACTCGCCCGGCACGGGCCGGATCGCCAACTGGCGGGTCACGCTTCGCTCATCGCGAGCGGGTCGCCGCGCCGCTCGGGCGGAATTTGCTGGTCAAACCAGCGCGCGACCGGGGCGAGCGCCGGGTAGGACAAATCGCGCTCCAGATACGCCCACACGCGCGGACACAAAGCGGCGTAGCGCGGCTTGCCGTCGCGCTTCCATAGCCGGGTGAAGATGCCTAGGATCTTCGCATTCCGCTGCGCGCCCAAGACGTGGTACGCGTCCACTAACGCCTCCCCCGCGCCGGTCGCGGCGCGATAGCGAGCGAGCATGACGGCCTCCGTCTCCGCATCCACATCGCGTCGCGCGTCCTGGAGCAGCGATACCAGGTCATAGGCCGGATGTCCCGCCAGCGCGTCCTGAAAATCGAGCAACCCCAGTCCGCCCCCGGCGGTGAGCATCAGGTTCTCGGCATGATAGTCGCGCAACACCGTCACCGGCGCGTCGGTCAGCGCAGCCCCAAGCACCGCGCCCCACGCCGCGCGCCAGCCCTCCGTATCGACATCGAGCCCCACCGCCGGACAATACCATTCGACGAACAGCCCGGCCTCGCGCTGGAGCACCGCGCGGTCATAGGGCGCGAACGGCCCGGCGGGATGCTTCGCCAGCGCCACCAGCGTGTCCACCGCCGCCTCGTACAGTGCGGGCGCGCGATGCGGGGCGGCGTCGATCGCCTCGCGCATCCGCTCGTCGCCAAGGTCTTCGAGCAGCACCAGCCCCTGATCCGGGTCGGCGGCCAGGATTGCGGGCGCGCGAAAGCCGCGCTCCGCCAGCCACGACGCGACGGCCAAGAACGGGCGGGGGTCCTCATGCGGCGGCGGAGCATCCATCAGCACCGCGCGCCGCGCGCCCTCGCCGACCCGGAAGTACCGCCGGAACGAGGCATCGCCCGCCAGCGGCCGCACCGCCGCGCCGCCCCAGCCGTTCGCGGCCAGGAACGCCGTGGCACCCGGCGGCGAAGTCATGTCGGGGACCATCGGTCCTTCCATGCCGCGGGCACCCCCACTGTCAAGTCGCGCCCGTCGTCCGTGCGCACCGCCAGCACCAAAGCCAGCGCCTCCGGCCAGCGCGCCGCTCCGGCGCGCTCTGGCCACTCGACCACCAGCAGCGCGTCGCCTGCGTCCTCCAGCCCCAATTCCTCCAGCTCGTCCGCGTCCTCCACCCGGTACAGGTCGACGTGCAGCACCGGCAGTCGCACCTCGGGCGGATCATAGGGCTGCACGATCGCGAACGAAGGTGACGGCGCTTCCCCCGCCAGCCCCAGCGCGGCGAGCAGCCCCCGCGCGATGCTCGTCTTTCCCGCGCCCAGCGGACCGGACAAGGTGATGACGTCGCCGGGGCGGACGAGCGACGCAAGCCACGCGCCGAACGCCTCCGTTGCGGCAGGGTCGGGGAGGATCACCGCCGCGGCAACTCCACCGTCACCAGCGTCCCCTGTCCCGGTTCGCTGACCAGCGATATCGTGCCCCCATGCGCCTCCACGAACTGCCGGGCGAGTGGCAATCCCAACCCAAGCGCGCGCTCGCCGCCGGTGCCGATCCCCGGCTGCGCGAAGCGGTCCCACACCCGCGCCGCCGCCTCCGCGTCCATGCCCGGCCCGTTGTCCGATACGACAATGCGGGCGCGCGTCGCGTTGCCGTCGGTGTGGAGCAGAACACGCCCACCCTCGGGCGTCCCCGCCACCGCATGACGGAGCAGGTGCTCGATCACTTCCTTCAACCGACGGGCGTCGCCCGGCACGCGGCCGGTGGTGCGCGCCACCTCCACCGCGAAATCGAGCCGCCTGCGCTTGGCGGACGGTGTCACCGTCTCCGCCGCCGCCCGCGCCGCCGCGCCGAGATCGACGTCGGCGCGCTCCAGCTTCGCATCGCCGTCGCCGCGCGTCAGGTCGAGCACATCGTCGACCAGCACCCCCAGCCGCTCGGTCGAGTCGAGGATTGCCTCTACATAACCGCGCGCCTGCTCGCCCAGATGGCCCGCGAACCCGGCGTGGAGCATCTCCGCGAACCCGCCGATCGAGGTCAACGGGGTGCGCAGCTCGTAGCTCATGTTCGCGACGAACTGCGTCTTGACCCGGTCCGCATCCTCCAGCGCCTCGTTGCGGTCACGCAACGCCTGTTCGATGCGGCGGCTGTCCGAGATGTCGAGCATGGTGAACAGCGCGTTGCCGTCGGGCAGCGGCACGGCGGCGAATTCGAAATGCCGCCCGTCCGCAAACTGGACCCGCCCGCCGCGCTGCTGCCGCTCGCCTGTCGCCGAGCGGACCAGCTCGGTGATCAACGCCGCACGCGCGGGGTTGGCGAGCTTGCCCGACACCGCCTCCGCAATCGTGTCGACGCGCGGATGGCCGCTGAGGAACTCCTCCTCGAACCCCCACAACGCACGGAACCGGTTGTTCCAAAGCTGCAGTCGCCCGTCCGCCGCGAACACGCCTAACGCCTCGAACAGGTTGTCGAACGTCGCCGTCCGCACCCTGAGCAGCGTGTCGCGCGCGCTGGCGAGCTGCACCTGCTCGGTCCGGTCTTCAAAGACTAGCAACAGCCCGCCATCGGGCAGCGGCTGCGCGACGACGTGGAGGTGGACGCCGGTGGGGAGGTGCCAGTTCTCCTCCTGCCCGCTCCCGGCGGTGAACCAGTCACGGCGTTCCGCGCGCCAAGCGGGGAAGTCGCGCACCTCGGGCAGGCGGTTCGCCTCACGCATGCGTTCTAGGATGCGGTCGAACTCGGGCCGGTCGGCAAGCCATTCGCTCCGCATTGCAAACAGGCGGCGGAACGGCTGGTTGCAGAACTGGAGCGAACGGTCCGCCCCGAACTGCGCGACGCCCGCGGAGAGCCGGTCGAGCATCGCGCGTTGTGCCTCGGCAAACCGCTTCGCCCCGCCGCGCGCCTGCTCCAACTCCTCGACATCGATCGCATAGCCCGCCACCCCGCCGGTCGCGAGCGGCACGTCGACGACGCGCAGCATCCGACGCGCGCCGTCGATGGTGGCGGGCACCAGCTCGGTATGCGGTCGTCCGCCCACCCGCGCCGCCGCCGCGCCCGCGATCGGGCCGCCCGCGCCCGTCGCCTCGATCAGCTCCAGCCCGCGCGCCACCGTGTCGGCCGGGTCTGTGCCCTCGACCGCGTCGACATAGGCGGTGTTGACCATCGCCAGCTTGAGCTCGTCATCCCGCCACCACATCGGCAGCGGTGCCGCTGCGATCAACCCGGACAGGGCCTCAAACGCGGCGCGCAGCCCCGCCGCCTCCTCCGACACGCGACTGCGTTCGGTCTCGATCTCGGTCGCGTCGAACACCCAGACGACCACCGCCCCGAACGGGGCCGCGCCCGCGGCCGCGCGCGCCCCGCGCAGCAGCAACACGCGCTGAGAGCCCTGCGGTCGGACAGCGCGCGCAAAAGGCCGCGCCGCGAGTCGCGCGGCCGCGACGTCGCTCGCCAGCGTCGCGGCGTCGGCGGCGGAAAGCCCCCCGTCCGCCGTATGC
>CAXTTU010000268.1:0-4834 GCA_964247225.1 uncultured Sphingomonas sp.
CGGCTTGCCGCTTTTCTCCCGCTCTTGCGAAACTGCGTGAAAACGAAGGTACTGATGGCCGATCACCCACTCGGCCGTGACATCATGCACCGTCCTCTCTCCGCCGATCGTACCGGTAGCAGTCCAATGCCCCTGAAGGCTATCGAGCAACGGGTCACTTAGGGTCGGTTGCTGCGCCAAGCCGGGAACGGCAAAGGACGACGCCGTTAAGAAGGCAGCCACCTTGATGTTGAACGACATGTCTACCTCTCTTCTCTGTCGGGCGTCCTTCGCAGCACTACCTCGCATTAAAGCGGAAGGACTGCTGTCCACCATGCACCGATCTTGCCATCTTACTCTGCCATCGCCGCCCGTGCACGCTCTCCCAATCGTGCCAACGCCGCACCGTGTAACCCCGCCCCCGCCACCAACACCCCGAACGCCTGCGGCTTCGGCTGATTGAAGCGGAGCGCTCCGCCCAGCGCGTCCGTCACCGTCGCGCCTGCTTCCGTCGCGATCAGCGCGGCGGCGGCGATGTCCCATTCGTTGCCCCAGCGCTGGGTGGCGACGAGGTCGGCCTCGTCGGCGGCGACCATCGCGATCCTCAGCGCGATCGAGTTGGGTTTCGCGACGGCGGTGAACAGCTCACGCTCGCCACGCGGGAGCGCGTCGGCGGGGACGCGCGCGCCCTGCAATGTCCGCGTGTTGCCGCTCCGCACCCGCGCGCCGCCTCGCCACGCGCCGCCGCCCGCCGTCGCCAGCCACCGCTCCCCGCGCGCGGGCGCGTCGAGCACCGCCATCACCGGAGCGCCCGCCTCGACCAAAGCGACCGACACGCACCAGCCCGCGCGACCGCGGATGTAATCGCGCGTTCCGTCGATCGGGTCGACCACCCACACGCGGTCGCGCGCGAGCCGGTCGGCGCTGTCCGCCGTCTCCTCCGACAGCCATCCGGCGTCGGGGAGCAGCGCGGACAGCCGTTCGCGAAGCAACCGATCGACCGCCAGATCGACCTCGCTGACCGGATCACCCGGCCCCTTCTCCCAGCGGCGGAAATCGGTGCGAAACCGCGCCAGCGCGAGCCGCCCCGCCTCCGCCGTGATCGCCGCGACCGCGTCCAACAACTCCGTTGGCCCTGAGCTTGTCGAAGGGCAGGCAACCGTGGTGCGCTGTGCCTGTGCTTCGACAAGCTCAGCACGAACGGTAGAGGCGATAGTCGAGTCGGTGGGGGAGCGCTCAACCACTCGCGACCGTCATGCCATCGACGCGGATCGTGGGGACGTTGACCCCTTGGCGGAACTGAAGGTCGTTGGCTGGGGTGAGCGCGCGGAACATCTCCTTCAAGTTACCCGCGATCGTGAACTCGGCGACCGGGCCGGTCAGCCGCCCGCCCTCGATCCGGAAGCCCGCCGCGCCGCGGCTATAGTCGCCGGTGACGCCGTTGACGCCCATGCCGATCAGCTCGGTGACGAGCACGCCCTCGCCGACCTCGCGGATCAGCGTCTCGGGCGGCGTCACGCCCGCTTCCATGTACAGGTTGCTCGTCGACACCCCCGTCCCGCCGCCGACGCCGCGGCTGGCATGGCCGGTCGGGGACAGCGACAGCTGGCGCGCGGCGGCGCTGTCGAGCAGCCAGGTCTCCAGCATCCCCTGCTCCACGATCAGCGTCGGCGAGACCGGCAGCCCCTCGCCGTCGAACGGGCGCGAGCGCAGGCCGTGCGGGCGGTGCGGATCGTCGCGGACGGTTACGCTAGGCGAGAAGACTTCGGTGCCGAGTGCGTCGAGCAGGAAGCTAGTCTTGCGCGCGATCGCCGAGCCCGAGATCGCGCCGATCAGGTGGCCGAGCAGGCTCGCACCGACGCGGGGATCGAAGATCACCGGCATCGGGCCGCTGGCGAGGTGGCCGGGATTGAGGCGCGCCACCGCGCGCTCGCCCGCCTCGCGCCCGATCGTCTCCGGCGCGTCGAGCAGCGCGCGGCGGCGGGCGGAATGGTGCGCATAGTCGCGCTGCATGTCGCCGCCCGTGCCCGCCAGCACGCTCGCCGACACGCCATAGCCGGTGCCGCTATAAGCGCCCGCGAAGCCGTGGCTGGTCGCCAGCGCCCATACGGTGCGCGACGCGGACGCGCCGCCGCCCTCGCTGTTCGTCACCCCCGGGACGGCGCGCGCCGCGTCCTCGGCGGCGAGCGCGAGGTCGCGCAGCTGCTCGGGGCTGACCTCGCCGCCGTCGTCGAGGTCGAGCTGTGGTACCGATCCGTGAAGCAGCCGCTCCTGGGGCGCGAGCCCGGCCCAGGCGTCCTCGGGCGCCTCACGCGCCATCGCCACCGCGCGCTCGACCAAGGCGTCGAGCGTCGCCTCGGCAAGGTCGGATGTCGCGACGCTGGCGGAGCGCTTGCCGCAGAACACGCGCAGGCCGAACTCGGCTGCCTCCGCGCGCCCGACATCCTCCAGCTTGCCGAGACGCACGGAGACATCGGTCGAGGCGTCGGCCGCGAATACCGCGTCGGCGGCGTCCGCCCCGGCACGGCGCGCGCGGGCGACGATATCCGCCGCGCGGTCGCGGGCTTGGTCTGGGGTCAGCATGGCGGGGACTTAGGGGCGCGGAACGGTCCGCGCTACCCTTTAGCTTGTCGAGCCGACGGTGACGCAGGCGAGGAACATCAGCAGCCCCGCGACCCGGTTGGCGCGGAACCGCTCCAGCGCATTGCCGCCATCGGCGGGGCGGAGCGTCGCGACCTGCCACAGGAGATGCATCGCGACCGGCAGCGATGCGAGCAGCGCCACCCAATCGGGGCGCACCGCCCAGATCGCCCCCGCCCACAACGCCAGCGCCGCCGCGTAGAACGCCGCCACGCCGCCACGCACGCGCCCGCCGAGCCGCAAAGCCGAGGAGCGGATGCCGACCAGCGCGTCGTCCTCGACATCCTGCAGCGCGTAGATCGTGTCATAGCCGACCACCCACGCGATCGACCCCGCATAGAGCAGCAAGCCCGGCGCGGTCAGCGCGCCCGCCGTCTCGCTCCACCCGACCAGCGCCGCCCAGGAGAAGACGATGCCGAGCCACGCCTGCGGCCACCAGGTAATGCGCTTCATGTACGGGTAGGCAGCGACGGGCAGCAGGCTGGCGACCGCGACGAGCGCCGTGTTAATGCTGAGCTGGAGCAGCACGACCAGCCCGACCAGGCACAGCGCCGCCAGCCACACCGCCGCGACCCGCACCGGCACCGCGCCGCTCGCGATCGGGCGCGCGGCGGTGCGCGCGACGCGGCGGTCGAGCTCGCGATCGACGATGTCGTTGTACACGCACCCCGCCCCCCGCATCGCGACCGCGCCGAGCAGCAACCACCCGATCAGCGACAGCCGCGCCCACGCCCCACCCGCAAGCGCGACGCTCCATGCGCCGGGCCAAAACAGGAGCTGCCACCCGATCGGCCGGTCGAACCGCGCGAGCAGCGCGAGGTCGCGCAGGCGGGCGGGGAGCCTCGAAACGATCGAGCGGTGCTGGCTGTCGGGCACGATCTCAACCATCGTCCGCGCCGGTATGGGAAGCGCCGTCCCCATGCAATCCGCCGCTTTCCCGCCGCGATGCGCTGGTAGCGTCAGGGCATGGTCCATCTTTCCGTCGCGATCGGGCGCTTCGTCGAGGCGCTGTTCTGGGCCATCTTCCGCGCGGCGGGATGGGTGGCGCTGCTGGTGGCGGCGGTGATGCTGGCCTGCGCGCTGCTGTTCCTCGGCGCGCGGGGACTCTGGCGGCGGCGCTAGCGGTCAGACCAGCAGGAGGAGCACCGGCACCAGCGTCCCCGCCGCGAGCAGCGCCCCCGTCCGCCGCCGCGCCGCACGGTTGGTGAGCGCGATGACGACGCCGACCAGCGTCGAGGCGAACAGCACCGCCGACAGCAGCACGACGTAGAGCTTCAGCGGCGAGAGCGGCGCGTCATGGTCGTGGTCGTCATGCCCCGCTTCGTGAGGCGGCTCCGCAACGGCGGGTCTCGGCGGCGAGGGGCGGCGCGGGCCGTGGCTCACCACCTGATGCTTGTGGAGACTGGCGATCGCCGCGATCCAGGCCGGGGGCCGCACGCCGTCGTCGGCTTCGTGCAGCCCCAGCGTCTGCAGAACCCCGGTGAACGAGAAGAACAGGATACCGGGCGCGAAGAACACGCCGAACCAATTGTGCAGGTTGCGCAAGGAGCGTTGGGTCTGGGCCTTCATGCCGCACCGGTAATGCGAACCGTTCGCACCGGCAAGCGCTTCGCGTTCCCTCCCTCCCGCGCTAGGGCGGGGCCATGCCCGCCACCCCCGCTTGGCCACCACGCTCCACACCGCGGCTGTTCGTCGACCAGCCGCTCGCGCCCGGCGCGCTAACGGTCGAGGGCGCGCCCGCGCATTACCTCGCGCAGGTGATGCGCCTCGCGCCCGGCGACCCGGTCAAGTTGTTCGATGACCGCACCGGCGAGTGGCTCGCCACCGTCGCGGAAACCCGCAAGCGCGCGCTGCTGCTCGACATCGGCGAGCGGCTGCGCGAGCGCGAGGCGGTACCCGACCTGTGGCTTTGCGCCGCCCCGCTCAAGAAAGCGCGCGTCGACTGGGTCGCGGAAAAAGCGTGCGAGCTGGGCGTCGCGCGGCTGCAGCCGGTGCTGACCCGGCGCACCGTGGTCGACCGGGTCAACACCGATCGCCTGCGCGCACACATGATCGAGGCGGCGGAGCAATGCGACCGCGCCGCGCTGCCGGAGCTGGCCGAACCGGTGACGCTCGACGCGCTGCTTGCCGGGTGGCCGGGCGACCGCGCGCTGTTCTTTGCGGACGAGACCGGCGGCGCGCCCGCGCTGGCCGCGATGCGCGAGCGGCCGGGCCC
>CAXTTU010000269.1:0-4817 GCA_964247225.1 uncultured Sphingomonas sp.
CCGCCAGCCGCGCCAGCCCCGGCGTCGCGCGCGCCACCGCCGCCGCGACCCACGCCTCCAGCCGCGCCGCCACTTTTGCCTTCAGCGCCCGATCAAGACAATCGAGCGCGCGGTCGAGCACGACGCGGGGGGTCGCAAGGGTCGCGCCCGGCGCAAGCCGTGCGACCTCATGCTCCCGCCATGCCAGCGCCGGCGCGCCGCCCGGCTCCGCCACCAGCGCGATCTCGTCGTCCGCCGCCGTCGCCAGCGCCTGCCCTCGCGACCCGCGCTCGCCCGCCAGCCGCTTCTCCGCCGCCGCGAGCAGCAGGCGCTTGTCCGCCGCGCGCGCCTCGGGCGAGACGGTGAAGCGAAAGCCGTCGAGCCGGCCCAGCCGATGCTCCTCGACCTGCACCTCGCCATCGGCGGTGACGGTCACGGGCAAGCTGGCGGCGTCCGCGCCGATCTGGCGCATGAGGGCGGTGGTGCGCTTGTCGACGAAGCGCTGCGTCAGGCTGGCGTGGAGCGCGTCGGAAAGCCGCTCCTCGACCTCGCGCGTCCGCGCCGCCCAGTGTTCCGGGTCGGCAAGCCAGTCGGCGCGGTGCGCGATATAGGCCCAGCTGCGCGCCGCCGCGATCCTTCCGGCCAGCACCTCGACATCGCCGTCCGCCCGGTCGAGCCGCGCCACCTCGTCCGCGAACCAACGGTGCGGGATGCAGCCATTGCCCTCCGACAAATGGCCGAACACCCGCGATACAAACCGCTGGTGATGGTCCGCGCCCAGCTTGCGGAAGTCGGGGATGCCGCACGCGGCCCATAGCCGCCGCACCCTCGCCGGATGTCGTGTCCGCTCACGCACCCAGGTCTCTTCGGCGAGGCGCTTCAACACCAGCAGGTCCACCGCGGGCGGCGCGGCGCGCAAGGCGTCATGCGCGGGCCGCCGCTCCAGGCTGGCGACCAGCGCGTCGATGCTGGAGAGGTCGGGTACGCCCTCGCGCCAATAGAGCCAGTCGAGCGTCGGGAAGCGATGCTCCTCGATCGCGAACACCTCCTCCGGGGTGAACGCGCCCGGTCCTTCCTCCATCAACGCGCCGAACGTGCCGTCACGCTGGTGCCGCCCCGCGCGCCCCGCGATCTGCGCCATTTCGGGCACGGTCAGCCGCCGCTGCCGCTTGCCGTCGAACTTGTGGAGCGAGGCGAACGCGACATGCGCCACGTCCATGTTGAGCCCCATGCCGATCGCGTCGGTGGCGACGAGGTAATCGACCTCGCCCGCCTGGAACATCTGGACCTGCGCGTTGCGGGTGCGCGGGCTGAGGGCCCCCATCACCACTGCCGCGCCGCCCCGCAACCGCCGCAGCATCTCGGCGGTGGCGTACACCTCCTCCGCGCTAAACGCGACGATCGCGGAGCGTTTGGGCAGGCGGCTGGTCTTCTTCGCGCCCGCGTACGACAGGGTGGAGAAGCGCGGGCGGGTGACGATTTCCGCGTCGGGCACCAGCGCGCGCAGCATCGGGCGGAGCGATTCGGAGCCGAGGATCATCGTCTCCTCGCGCCCGCGCACGCGGAGCAAGCGATCGGTGAAGACGTGCCCCCGCTCCGCGTCGACACCGAGCTGCGCCTCGTCGAGCGCGACAAAAGCAGTATCCTTGTCGGTCGGCATCGACTCCGCGGTGCAGAGAAAATAGCGCGCGGTCGGCGGGCAGATCCGCTCCTCGCCGGTGAGGAGAGCGACATGCGCCTCCCCTTTCAGCTTGACCACGCGATCGTACACCTCGCGCGCGAGCAGGCGGAGCGGAAAGCCGATTGCGCCCGACGCATGCCCGCACATCCGCTCCACCGCGAGATGCGTCTTGCCGGTGTTGGTCGGCCCCAGCACCGCGGTAACGGCCCGGAAGGGCGGCGCGCTCATGCGCAAGAACATCGGGGCTAAGCCACGCGGATGCAAGCACAACCCGCCCGTCGCGTTTCGGCTTGGTGTTCCCCGCCTGTTCGCGCATGATCGACCCGGAGACCACAGGGGTAGCTGGCGATGATCGGGTTGGAATGGGCGCTGTTGGCGGCGCTGGTTGTGGTTGCGGCGTTGTGCGTTTTGATCCTGTTGGCGGTGCGCGGCGGCGGCGAGGGCGCGGCGCTGCGCGCGCAGGTGGGCGAGCTCAAGGCGGCGCTGGACGCAATCCGTGCCGATACGACCACCCACGCAAGGGCGGCGCGGGAGGAGTTGGGGACCGGCATGGACCGGCTCGGCGGTACGCTGGCGAGTGCCACGGGCGACCGGTTGGACGCGCTTGCCAAGTCAGTCAGCAACGGCCGGATCGAGAGCGAAAACCACGCCACCACCCTGCGCACCGCGCTGCTGGATCAATTCAACACACTCGCTAAGTCCATCGCTGATCGGATGACATCACATGGAAAGGCGCATGCGGAGACGCTAGCCGGGTTCGGCACGACACTGGGCGCTCACCGTGAGGCGACGGCGAACGAGGCTGGACGGCTGCACGAAGGAGTAACGACTAACCTTACCGCTCTGGGCAAGCGATTGGAGGACGCCCTCGACGGTGCGGCCAAGCGACAGGCGGACGCGGCCGGCGAGCTGACGGGCAAGGTCAAGGAAATGATGGACGCCAACGAGCGTCGCGGTGATGGCCTTCGCCTGACGGTGGAAGGCCGACTCGACTCGTTGCGCACGGAAAACGCGGCCAAGCTCGACGAGATGCGGGTCACGGTGGATGAAAAGCTGCAGGGCACGCTGAACGAGCGGCTCGGCGCAAGTTTCTCCATGGTCAACGAGAACCTGGAACGCGTCCACAAATCGGTCGGCGAGATGCAGCAGATCGCGACGGGCGTCGGCGACCTAAAACGCGTGCTGTCCAACGTGAAGGCACGCGGCACCTGGGGCGAGACCTCGCTGGGCCTCCTGCTCGACCAGGTAATGACGCCGGAGCAATATGCGAAGAACGTGGAGGTAAAGCCCGGCTCGGGCTGCCGTGTCGAGTTCGCGGTCAAGATGCCGGGGGGCGGCGACCAGCCATTGTGGCTGCCGATCGACTCCAAGCTGCCCACCGAGGATTATGAGCGGCTGATCGACGCTTCCGAGCGCGGCGATGCAGCGGGCGTAGAGGAGGCCGCGCGCGGGCTGGAACGTGCGATCCGTAAATGCGGGCAGGATATCGGCACCAAATATGTGAGTCCGCCCTATTCGACCGACTTCGGCATCATGTTCCTGCCAACGGAGGGATTGTTCGCGGAAGTGGTGCGTCGTGCGGGGCTGGTGGACGCGCTCCAGCGCGAGGCGCGGGTGACGGTTGCGGGGCCGACCACGTTGATGGCCACGCTCGTGGCGCTTCAGTCCGGTTTCCGCACGCTCGCGATCCAGCAACGGTCAAGCGAGGTCTGGCAAGTGCTGGGCGCGGTGAAAAGCGAGTTCGGCAAGTTCGGCGGGGTACTCGACAAGGTGGAAAAGAAGCTGGGCGAGGCGCAAAAGGCGGTGGAGGATGCGGGTGTACGCCGTCGAGCAGTGGACCGGCGGTTGCGCGCGGTGGAAGCGCTCCCCGACACCGGGGCACCTGCCCTGCTTGCGCTCGCGGCTGACGAGCCGGCCGGCGAGCTTGAGGACGCGGCGGAATAGCAGTCATCGAGCGGCCGCTCCGCCGCGCCATTCTATCGCGCGCGCGGCTCCGCCGGGCGCGGGCGCGGCGCTGGTTAGTTTGACTTTAACATCTCCGCCCCACAGTCCGCGGCGACGCGCCGGGGGTCGGCGGCCATCAGGGATCACCGCCGCCCATGTACCTGCGCGAGCCACAAGGGCTGGAATGGGCCGGGGCCGCGGGCGGGCGATCGTTCGGGCGTGCGGTCGCGCCGCCGCCGATGCGCGAGGGATTGCGCGAACGGGCGGCGCGCGCGGACTGGGCCCCTGATCTTGGCACCGACATCGGCTCGCGGACCTGGTGGCGCGGGGTGGCGACCTTCACCGCGCTATGCGTCGCCGCCTGGGCGCTGTCGCCCGGCATCCGCCCGCTTCCCGGCTATGCGCCCCCCGCCTTGACCGGCGACGAGGCGGAGAACGCGCGCGCGCTGGCGGTGGCACCGCTGGGCGAGGGCGCAAATACGGGCCGCCGCATGGCCGCGAACGACCTGGTCGTGCCGCTCGCCGAAGCACCCGAGCGCCCGGTGCAGGAACTCACCGCGACGCTGGGCGAAGGCGACGCGTTCGCCTCCGCCCTGTCGCGCGCAGGGGTCGGCGGGCGCGACGCGGCGGATGCCTCGGCGATGGTCGCGCAGGCGGTCTCGCTCGGCGATATCCGCCCCGGCACGCGCATCGACCTCACGCTCGGTCGCCGCCCGAACCGGATGGTAGCGCGCCCGCTGGAAAAGCTGGCGTTCCGCGCGCGCTTCGACCTTAACCTCTCCGTATCGCGCGCGGGCGACCGGCTCCAGATGACGCGCCAGCCGATCGCGATCGACCACACGCCGCTCCGCATTCAAGGGCTGGTCGGCTCAAGCCTTTACCGTTCCGCCCGCGCCGCCGGCGCGCCCGCGCAGGCGGTCGAGGATTACCTCAAGGCGATGGCGACCAAGATCTCGATCGGGCAGGATGTCGCCGCCGCCGACCGGTTCGACCTCGTGATCGAGCAGGCGCGCGCCGCGACCGGCGAGGTGCAGACCGGTCGCCTGCTGCTCGCCGGGCTCGCGCATGGCGGCCACCAGCTCAACCTGATTCGTTGGAAGCAGGGCGCGCAGGAGGACTGGTTCGACGGCGCGGGGCAGGTCCGGCATGCGGGCGCGATGGAGATGCCGGTGGCGGGGCGGATCACCTCCGCGTTCGGCTGGCGCTTCCACCC
>CAXTTU010000270.1:0-4812 GCA_964247225.1 uncultured Sphingomonas sp.
GCCCAGAAGGCGGCGGTGCTGGCAAAGCCCGTCGCGGGCCGGGCGAGCAGCGCCGCGCGCGCCTGCTCGACGCTCACCGTTCCGGGCGCGAGCGCGGCGACGAGCGCGGCCTGTTCGGGCGCGAGTGTGTTCACATCGACCGGCACCGCGCGCGCGACCGGGAGCGCGCACACCCACGGGCGGACCTGCGCGTAGAGGGCGGGCGTCATCCCGAGCAGCGCTCGCAGCTCGCTCGGGTCCGCCATCAGCGTGTTGGCGGTGCGGTACGGCGTCTCGCCCGCGCCATAGCCGCTGTCCTCCGCGCCGTTCGCTTGCGCGACCTCATCGCTGTCGATCCAGTCGGTCGCGGCGGCGGCGATCTGGTCCGCGTTCTGCGCGGGAACGCCGACGAGGCGCATCAGCCGCGCGAACCCCGCCTGCTCGGCGGCGTTGGCGACGTACACGCCTTTGTCCGCCTCCGTCACCAACCCGTTGAGGTTGAAGCAGTTGCCGCCATCGGTGACGCGCGCGGTCGCGGTCCCGCCCGCGATCGGCAGTGGATAAGGACGATCGTACCAGCCGCCGACCAGCGCCGTGCGATCGGGGGATTGGCGAAGCAACGCATCGACCTTGACCGTCGCCATCACCTCGGCGGCCTGCGCCCAGCCGCGAGCCTGCTCGGTCGCGACCGCGTTGCCCGCCAGCCGGGTGGACAGCCGCAGCTTCTCCAGCGCGGTCGCGGCGAGCACCGCGATGACCGACACCAACAGCAGCACGGTGAGCAGCGCCGCGCCGCGCTCGCCCTCACGCCCCGACATGCGGCGCTCCTTGCGGGGGCGCGGGCGCATAGCCGGTGCCGACCAGCGCGACTTGCCGCACCGTCGTGCCGTCATCGCGCGTGAGGGTGAGCTCCAGCGCCTGGGGCAACGCGACCCCGCCCGCGCCGTCCCAGCGGTCGCTCCACGCGCCCGCGAACCGGTAGCGGAGCCGCGCCGTGCGGATATGGGTGAGCAGCACCGCCGGGGTCAGCGGCGCGGCCCCGTCGAGTTCGGGATAAGCGACCCGCTCCAGCGCGCCGCCCGCGACGCGATATTCCACCTTCTGCAGGCCCGAGCGCGGCGCGGCGTCGAGGTTGCTCCACCCGCCGCGCACGAGCCGCAGCATCGGCGCTACACCCGACCCCGCCTCGCCGGAAAAGGCGGGGAGCAAGGTGCCGTTCGTATCGCGGGTGGGCCGCGCCACCGCCTCGGCGCAGTCCGCCGACAGAACGGACACGGTGCGGGTGAGCCCGGCGAGGTCGTCGAGCTTCGCTCCTTGGGCGGCCTGCGCCCGCACGCTGAACCCGAGGATCGCCACCCCGGCGGAGGCGAGCATTCCGAAGATGAGGAACGCGACCATCAGCTCGATGAGCGTGAAACCCGACTGCCACTCCGGGCAACGGTCGCCTACTCCGTTCGCCCTGAGCGAAGTCGAAGCACGGCAACGCGCACGCCGGTCGCCTGCCCTTCGACTTCGCTCAGGGCGAACGGAAGTGGGGAAGCACACCCGCTTAACGCGCCCATCCCCGTTCAAGCTGAGCGAAATGGAAGCGCCGCAACACGGATGCAGGTCGCCAGCCCGCAGACTTCGCCCAAAGCGAGCGGGAGGAGGCGTGGGGCAGATCACGGGAGCCTCGCCACCGTCGCCGCGCGCAGCATGGTCATGCGCCCGAGTACCTGGCCTTGGCCGTCGGCGACCGACACATCGACCCTCAGCACCCCCGCGTCGCCGAGCGGCGTCACCGTCCGTGTCCACGTCCAGGGTCGCCCGCCGTTCACCTCCACGCCTCCCGCCGGCCCCAGCGCCGGCGCGCGTGCGTCCGTCACCGCCTCGGCCGCCACGTTGCGCGCGACGAGGCCGGCGAACAGCGACCGGTCGAGCGTCGCGGCTTGGCGAATTGTCGCCCCCTCAAGCCGGATCAGCGCCAGCGCGGCGAGGCTGAACACGGCGAGCGCGACCATGATCTCGATAAGGGTGAAACCTCGTTCGGCGGGGCGGACCGACGTGTCGGCACACCCCGCCCTCCCCGGCGAAGGCCGGGGCCCAGTCGACAGTTGGCTGGGCCCCGGCCTCCGCCGGGGAGGGTTGGCGACCGTGGCAGGCGCAAGCTCACTCAACCCGCACGCTCCCATCGCCGCCGACCCGCACATGCACCCGGCTCGTCTCCCGCGCCAGCTCCACGTCGAGCGGTCGGTCTGCCACCCCCGTCTCGTCAAACACGACCCGCTCGCGCCCGCCGGTCTCGCGGACGTTGGCGCTCGTGCCGGTGCTCCAATGCTCGACGCGTAGCGGCCCTTCGCCCATCGGCGTCCAGGCGCGCGCGACCCGCTGGTCGAAGCCATAGCCGCCGGGCGACACCCACAGGCTCACCGGCCGCGCGGAGGCGATTGCCTCGTCATGCGCCGCGCGTACCCGGCCCGCAAAGCGCGTCGCCTCGTCGCGCACCCGTCCGCGCGGATCGGGAAGCGCGAACGCCACCGCCGCGCTGGCGATGCCGATGATCGCGATGACGATCATCAGCTCGACCAGCGTGAAGCCGTGTTCGGCGGAACGCCACGAGGACGTAAAGCCGTGCTCGCGGGCGTTACTGCCAGCTGGCGATGTCGGCATCCGCGCCCTCGCCGCCTTCCTTGCCGTCGCGCCCAAGCGTCCACACGTCCGCCTCGCCATGCTGGCCGGGCGAGGCGTAGAGGTACGGCTTGCCCCATGGGTCGGTCGGAACGCTCTTGCTCTTGAGATAACCGCCCGCCTGATAGGTGGATGCGTTCACTCCGCTCGGCGCGCTGACCAGCGCCTGCAGCCCCTGCGCGGTGGTGGGATAGCCGCCATTCTGGAGCTTGTAGATATCGAGCGCGCCCTCGATCGTCGAGATGTCCGCCTTGGCCCGCACCGCCCGCGCCTTGTCACCCGAGGGAAACACGTTGATCGCCACGATCGCCGCGAGCAGGCCGATGATGACGATCACGACCATCAGCTCCACGAGGGTAAAACCGTCCTCGCGGCGTTTCCCGTCACCCCGGGCTTGACCCGGGGTCCCGCTTTTGGCGAACGACCGCGAAAAAGAAGCGGGACCCCGGCTCAAGGCCGGGGTGACGGAGAGGGCAAACCTACGCATCACGAACCTCATTGGCCGGCCAGCGTGTTGAGCTGCAGGATCGGCAGCAGGATGGATAGCACGATTGTCGCGACCACGCCCCCCATCACGACAATGATCACCGGCTCCAGCAGCGACAGCGCGGTCGCGGTGAAACGGTCGAACTCGCGCTCGAGGTAATCGGCCGCGCGTTCGAGCATTTCGTCCAGCCGCCCCGCTGCTTCCCCACTCGCGGCGAGGTAGGTCAGCAGCGGCGGGAACACGCCCGCGCGCCGCATCGCCGCCGAGAGAGAGCCGCCGCCACGGATCGCGTCGGTGATCTCGTCCGACGCCACCCGCAGCCGCCGGTTGTGGATCGTCCCCGCCGTCAGCACCAGTCCTTCGAGCAGCGGCAACCGGCTCGCCACCATTGTCCCCAGCGTCCGCGCCATTCGTGCTGCGTGAAGGTCGCGCAGCAGCCGCCCGAGCAGCGGCGCGCGCAGCAGCCATGAGTCGAAGCGGAGCCGGATCGCAGGCTGCTTTAACGCCTGCCACCCGGCGAACGCGCCGACGCCGCCAGCCAGCAGCATCAGCCACCACCAATGAACAAGGAAGCTCGACAGCCCGATTACCATCCGGGTCAGCAACGGCAGCTGCTGGCCGACGGTGTCGAACTGCTCCACCACTTGCGGCACCACGAACACCATCAACGCGGTGACGACGCCGAGCGCCACCACCGACAGCACCGCCGGATAGGCGATCGCGGTAATGAGCTTGCCCCGGATCTCCGCCTGCCGCTCCAGCAGCGCCGCGAGCCGTTCGAGTATCGCCGGCAGCGATCCCGAACTCTCGCCCGCCGCCACCATCGCGCGGTAGAGCGCGGGAAAGCTCTTCGGCTCGCGCGCCATCGCGTCGGCGAGGCGGCGACCCTCTACCACGCCCGCATGGACCGTTGCCACGATCGCCTGCACCGCCTCCTGCTCGGTCTGGCGGGTGATGGTGCGAAGCGACTCTTCCAGCGGCGACACGCGGTTGAGCGTCGCGAGCTGGCGAGTGAAGAGGGTGAGCTGCTTGCCGCCCATCCTCGCGCGGCCGAGCTGGAACCCGAACAACGGGCGACCGCGAACGGCTTGCGGCGGCGCGCCGGGTTCGAGCCGGACGACGTAGAGCTGTCGCTTGTCGAGCGCCTCGCGTGCGCGGTCGTGGTCGGCGGCGGCGATGTGCCCACGCTTCTCCGCCCCGCGCGTGTCGATGGCGAGATAGTCGAAGTCAGGCATCGACCAGCTCTTCCACCTCCGCCGCGTCCCGCCGTGACACGCGCACCGCCTCCTCCGGCGTCGTCACCCCATCGCGCACCAGCGCGCGCGCCGCCTCCGCCAGGTCCGGCCCGCCCCGGAACGCGTGCGCCGCGATCGCGCCCTCGTCGCCGCCTTCATTGATCAGGCGGCGGATCGTCTCATCAACCCGCACCGCCTCGAACACCCCCACTCGGCCCTTATAGCCCGTGCCCCCGCACCGCTCGCACGCGCCCGGCTCGTAGACGATCGAATCCGCCGCCAGCCCCAGCAACGGCGCGACCGTGTCGCCCGCGCGCACCGGGCGGCGGCAATCGGGGCAGAGCCTGCGCACCAGCCGCTGCGCGATAACGGCGCGAAGCGTGGAGGCAAGCAGGAACGGCTCCACCTTCATGTCGCGCATCCGCGTGATCGCGCCCACCGCGT
>CAXTTU010000271.1:0-4790 GCA_964247225.1 uncultured Sphingomonas sp.
GTCGGACACGTCATACCCAAAGTCCGCCATCGGCGACGGGTAGATCGGCGACAGCCATACGGCGTCCACGCCGAGCGCGACGAGGTGGTCGAGCCGCCGCTCGATGCCCTTGAGGTCGCCTATGCCGTCGCCGTCGCTGTCCTGAAACGAGCGCGGGTATACCTGATATATGACGCCCGCGTGCCACCAGGGCGGGGCGTCACCCGCAACCACTCGCTACTTCTTCGCGCTCGCCTTGGGCTTGGCCGCGGCTTTTGGCTTCGGCTCCGCCTTCGGCTTGGCGGGAGCTTTGTGCGTCTTGCGCGTGGGGGAGGCGGCGCCTTCCGCCTTGCCATGGCTGCGGCTCGCTTGCGTGCCGTCGGCGTTGGTCTTGGCGTTCTCCGCGTCGCGGAACAGGAAGCGGCTGAACCGGCTGATCTGCCCATCCTTGCGCTTGTCATAGTGAAGGAAGGCGAGCTTGTTCTCCTCGAACACCTCGAAAAACCCGTCCCAGTCGACATCATCTAACGCGTCGTTGGGGTCGCGGAACTCGACGCGGAGCAGCCCGCCGCCGGTCTTGCTCTTGGTCGGCCGCTTGCCCTCGGTGGCGCGGACGACGGAGGGGTGACCGCCGCGGTCCTCGACCCACTTCCTGATCACGTCGTGGTCGGTGGTGATCTCCGAAGGCATGCGCCGCTCCTACCCGTTGGATGCGATGACGAACGGCAAGCGCGCCGGCTTGTTCCCAATCTGCATCAGCCTGTGATCAGCCGCGTCAGCCCGTACACCGCCGCCGCGATCAGCCCCGCCGCCGGCAGCGTCAGGAACCACGCCACCACGATGCTGCTCGCCACGTTCCAGCGCACCGCCGACACGCGCCTGGACGCGCCCACGCCGACGATCGCGCCGGTGATGGTGTGGGTGGAGGAGACGGGAATGCCGCCCAGCGTGGCCATGAACAACGTGATCGCGCCGCCCGTCTCGGCGCAAAAGCCCTGCGGCGGGGTCAGCCGGGTGATCTTCGAGCCCATCGTATGCACGATCCGCCACCCGCCCGACATCGTGCCGAGCGCCATCGCCGCCTGGCAGGCGAGCACCACCCAGAACGGGACGTGGAACTCGCCGCCGATCAAGTGCTGCGAGTAGAGCAGCACCGCGATGATCCCCATCGTCTTCTGCGCGTCGTTGCCGCCATGCCCGAGCGAGTACATCGCGGCGGAGATGAGCTGCAGCTTGCGATAACGCCGATCGACGCCGAGCGGAGTCAGCCGCACGCTGGTCCATGCGACGACCAGCACCAGCACGAGGGCAAGAATCAGCCCGACCGCGGGCGAGATGAAGATGCCCGCCACCGTCTTGATCACCCCCGACCATACCACACCCGAAAACCCCGCCTTGGCGATACCCGCGCCCAGCAGGCCGCCGATCAGCGCGTGGCTACTCGAGGACGGGATGCCCAGCACCCAGGTGACGATATTCCAGCTGATCGCGCCTGACAGCGCGCCGAAGATCACCGCCGCGTCGATGACATGCGCATCGACGATCCCCTTGCCGACGGTGTTGGCGACGTGCAGCCCGAAGACGGCAAAGGCGACGAAGTTGAAGAACGCCGCCCACAACACCGCCCATTGCGGCTTGAGCACGCGGGTGGAGACCACCGTCGCGATCGAATTGGCGGCGTCGTGGAGGCCGTTGAGGAAGTCGAAGAACAGCGCCACGCCGATCAGCGCGACGAGCAGCGGGAGGGAGAGCATCGTCGCGGCGGCTCAGGCGTGGTCGATCACGAGACCCTGGATCTCGTTCGCGACATCTTCGAACCGGTCCACGATCCGCTCCAGGCTATTGTAGAGCTCTCGACCGATGATGAAGTTCATCGTGTGGCCGTCGCTCGCCTCGCGGAACAGCGCCTTGACGCCTTCGTCGTGGATGTGATCGGCATGGCCCTCGATCTCGATCAGCCGCGCGGTGAGCTCGTTGATACGGGCTGCGTTGCCTGCCAGCGAGCGGAGCAGCGGCACCGCCTCCGCCGTGACCCGCGCGGCCTCGACGATGATGCCGGCCATGTCGCGCATTGGCGCGGCGAACTCGTGCACCTCGTAGAGGGTGATCGCGGTCGCGAAGCTGTTCATCTGGTCGATCGCGTCGTCCATCACGCCGACCAAGGCGATGATCGCGCTGCGGTCGAACGGGGTGACGAACACGCGGCGGACATCCTGGAGCACGTCGCGGGTGACGTCGTCGGCGAGATGCTCCTGCCGGACGATCTCGGCGATGTGCGCGGCCGCGTCGCCCTGGCCGTGGAGCAGCCGCGCGAGCGCGTCGGCCCCGGCCGTGAGCGTCGCCGCGTGCGCCTCAAACTGGTCGAAGAACCGCCCCTGCTTGGGCATCAGCGACTGAAACCAGCCCAGCATCGGCACTCGACTCCCCATTCGCGTCCGCATCGCGGGCAACACGCGTGTCCCGAACGCATAAGCGGGCGGCGCGCGAAACCCGGTGATGAGCAGCTTCAACCCCGGCTCGTCAACCGCCGCCGCCGCTTGTGCCAGATCGTGCCAACGTGTGACACGTTGATGACGCTCGGGCCAGTCCTCGGCTTGGCCCAGCACGAGGTAAGGATAAAGCGCCACCGTCCGCTCGCGCGGCAGCCCCAGTCGGCGGCGCTTGAGGTAGCGATAGTGCCCGAGCGGCGTCGGGCAGACCGCGCCGGTCAGCCCCGCTTCCTCCCATGCCTCCACCGCCGCCGCCTCGTGCGGGGCGAGGCCGCGGATTGCATTGCCCTTGGGCACCACCCAGCGCCCGGTGTCGCGCGAGGTGATCAGCATCACCTCCGCCGTGCCCGCGGGCGTGACGCGGTAGGGAAGGGCGCCGACCTGGTTCAGCCCGCATCCTCTCCGCCGTGGAAGGTCGTGGTCGCCTCCAGCGCGGCGCGGGTGGTGCGAACGGTGTTGGCGGGATGCTCGTCATCGGGGTAGCCGAACGACAGGCCGAACAGCAGCAGCATGCCTTCGCCGACGCCGAGCTCCTGCCGGACCAGTGCGGCGTGGTGCGCGAGCGCCCCTTGCGCGCACGAGCCGAGCCCGGCGGCGGCGAGCGCCAGCATCAGCGATTGCGCGTACATCCCGCAATCGCACGCCTCGCGATAGCTGCCCCACGCGGGCATGAAGATGAACGCGGCGTGCGGCGCGTCGAAAAAGCGGAAGTTGCGGAACATGGACGCGTTGCGCGCGGCGGTGTCCTCGCGCGCGACGCCGGTGGCGGAGAACAGCCGGACGGCGGCGTCGATCTGACGCTCGCGATAGACGCCGGGATAGCCGCCCTCGCGCTCGAAGTCGGGGGAGGCGGGGCCGCCGCTTAGCACATGGCCGGACAGCAGCTCGCGCATCCGGTGCGCCGCCTCGCCCGAGACGACGTGGACGACCCAGGGCTGGACGTTGCAGTTTGACGGGGCTTGCTGTGCGGCGGTGAACACGCGCCGGAGCAACTCGGGCGAGACCGGGTCGGGGCGGAACGCGCGTACCGAACGGCGGGCGCGCAGGAGCTGGTCGAGGCTGTCGAGATCGGGCATCGCGCGCCAGCCGTACCGGGCGGCGGTGCCCATGTCGACGCGGCTTGATTGGGCGCGCGCGCCGTGCGACCCGCGCGGCAAAGGAGATGCGGCATGGAACTGGCGGGGATCGGCGCGGTGGTGACGGGGGCGGCCTCCGGACTCGGCGCGGCGACGGCGAAGTTGCTGGCGGAGGGCGGGGCGAAGGTTTCGATCTTCGACCTTAACGAGGAAGCGGGCCGCGCCCATGCCGAGGCGATCGGCGCGACCTTCGCCCCGGTGAACGTGACGGACGAGGCGAGCGTTGACGCCGGGCTCGACGCGGCGGAAGCGGCGAACGGCGTCACGCGCGTGCTGGTCAACTGCGCCGGGGTCGCGCCGGGTGTGCGGACCGTTGGCAGGGAGAACAAGCCGCATCCGATCGACGCCTTTCGCCGCGCGATCGAGATCAATCTGGTCGGTAGCTTCCTGGTGCTGTCGCGCTTCGCCGCGCGGCTCGCCGCCGCCGACACGATCGGCGAGGAGCGGGGGGTCATCATCAACACCGCCAGCGTCGCCGCCTTTGACGGGCAGGTCGGGCAGGCGGCCTATGCCGCGTCCAAGGGCGGGGTGGCCGCGATGACGCTGCCGGTCGCGCGCGACCTCGCGCAGCACAGGATCCGGGTGATGACGATCGCGCCCGGCATCTTCTGGACGCCGATGATGGCCGGGTTCACGCAGGAGGTGCAGGACTCGCTCGCCCGCCAGATCCCGCATCCCAGCCGGCTCGGCAAGCCGGAGGAGTATGCGCAGCTGGCGGCGGCGATCGTGGCGAACCCGATGCTCAACGGGGAGGTGATCCGGCTGGATGGGGCGATCCGGATGGCACCGCGGTAGGCACACCTGCAAAGGGCACTCCCTCCCCCCGTCCTTCGACAGGCTCAGGACGAACGTAGGTGTGGGCGCGTCACCAGGACTCGATGCCGTTCGTCCTGAGCTTGTCGAAGGACGGGCGACACTCCTGCCGCCCGCGACTCACTCCATCGCTGCCAACACGGCGCCCACATCCGCCGTCGCCACCGTCGCGAACCCGTCCGCCACCCCGTATGGCAGGATCAGCGTCCGCCCGAGCACCATCGCGCCGCAGCTATAGACCACGTTGGGCACATAGCCGTCGCGCTCGTCCGGACTCGGCTCGAGCAGCGGCTTGGGCGTGCGCGCGAGCACCTTGCGGGGATCATCCTTGTCGAGCAGCGCCGCGCCCATGCCGTAGTTTCGCACCGTGCCG
>CAXTTU010000272.1:0-4743 GCA_964247225.1 uncultured Sphingomonas sp.
GTCGTCATCATCGCCCTGACTGGCTACGCCTTTGTCACCGGGCTCGCGATGAACTTCGTCAAGAAGGCCGCGGGCAAGATGGACGTGTTCGACGTGGCGCCACCGCCGCCACCGCCGCCGCCGGACGTGCCGCCCCCGCCGCCACCGCCCGACCAGAAGTTCACCCCGCCCCCGGTGGTGACCCCGCCGCCGATCGTGCGGACGCCGTCGCCCGCGCCGCCCGTGGTGTCGGTGCCGAACGCACCGCCGGTCTATATCGCACCGCCGTCGCCGCCGGCTCCGCCCGCACCGCCTCCGCCGCCACCCGCACCGCCGAGGGTATCGCAAGCGGCCAAGTCGAAAGGTGATCCACACGGGTGGTATAGCAACGACGACTATCCGCCAGGGGCGTTGAGAGCCGGTGCGGAGGGGCGCGTCATCGCAAGGCTCACAATCGGTCCGGACGGTCGTGTGTCAGACTGTACCGTGACCTCTCCCAGCGGCAACTCTGATCTGGACGACACTACGTGTCGGATAGCGAAGCGCAAAGGCCGCTATACTCCTGCCAAGGACCAGAACGGTTCTCCGATTGCTGCTTCGGACACAATTTCGATCCGTTGGGTCGTGCCGAAGGAATAGCTTATAAAGCCGGGCGGGCATTTCCGCCCGGCCAGTCTCAACGCCCGTCAGTTATCGACCTAAAAAGGATTTCTGCCTCATGCTCACCACCATTCTAGCGGCGGGCGCCAGCGCCTCCGACTCGGCCGGCAATTTCGGCCTGACCCAGGCGCTCAAGTCGGGCGGCCTCATTTCGCAGACCGTGTTCGGCATTCTGGTGCTGTTTCTGGTGGTGTCGCTGTACATCATGTTCACCAAGCTGTTCGAGCAGCAGAAGATCATGACGCAGACCAAGCGCGTGCGTCAGACCTTCTGGCAGTCGGGCAACCTGCGCGAGGGCTCGGCCAAGCTCGAGAAGAACTCGGCCTATAAGCAGCTTGTCGACGACGGCCTCGCCGCGCAGGACCAGCACGCCAAGCTGACCGATCCGGTCGAGGCGCATGACTGGCTCCACGGCTCGCTCGCCCGCTCGGAAGCGGCGATCAACTCGCAGCTCGGCAGCGGCCTCGCGTTCCTCGCCACCGTCGGTGCGACCGCGCCGTTCATCGGGCTGTTCGGCACCGTGGTCGGCATCTACCGCGCGCTGATCTCGATCGCGGCGGCGGGGCAGGCCTCGATGGACAAGGTCGCGGGCCCGGTCGGCGAGGCGCTGATCATGACCGCGATCGGTCTGGTCGTCGCGGTTCCCGCGGTGCTCGCGTACAACTGGCTGCAGCGTCGCAACAAGGCGATCAGCGAGGACCTCAGCGCCTTCTCCAACGACGTGCTCGGCTTCCTCGCGTCGGGCGGCGCGGTTCGCCCGTCGATGGCGATGGCCGCCAAGCCTGCCCCGGTCGCCGCGTCGCGCCCGACCACCACGGCGGGTCAGTCGGGTGGCGTCACGCGCCCGTAACTCCAAAATTCCCGGAGCCGGTCGTCCCGGCTCCGGTTCGCTCCGGCAAGTCGCTCGGGGCGGAATAACAAGGATAGGATAGCTCGCAATGGCGATGAGTGTAGGCGGCGGCGGCGAAGAACGGCCGATGTCCGACATCAACACGACGCCGCTGGTCGATGTCATGTTGGTGCTCCTGATCATCTTCTTGGTGACCACCACGGTTGCGGTGCAGACGGTGCCGCTCAAACTGCCGGACGTCCGGTTCGACCCCACGACCACCAAGCCCGAGAATGTCTCGCTCTCGGTCACGTCCAAGCCCGACGGCTCGTGCGCGGTCTACTGGAACCAGACGCTGGTCACGCATGACGAACTGCTCAAGCGCGCGGTGGACAAGCTCAAGGCGGAGGTCGCCCGGCTTGGCGGCGCGGCGAACCTCAACCCCGACGACCTGCCCGAGGCGCATATCCGCGGCGACGTGAATGTGCCGTACAAGTGCATCGGCGGCGCGGTCTACACCATGCAGATGGCCGGGTTCGCCAAGGTCGGCTTCATCTCGCAGCCGCCCGGCAACAGCACCAGCTGACACCTTTTTTAAGGAGTAACGCCAATGGCCATGAGCGCAGGCCGCGACGACGGCGAGCCGATGATGGAGATGAATACGACGCCGTTGATCGACGTCATGCTCGTGCTCCTCATCATGTTCATCATTACTATCCCGCCGCAGACCCACGCGGTGAAGGTCGATTTGCCGCAAGACTCGCACAATCCCACTCCGCCGATCAAGCCGGACCAGAATACGGTGTCGATCGACCCGGCCGGCACGGTTGCGTGGAACGGCACCCCCGTCGACCAGGTCACGCTGGCGCAGTATTTGGAGGCGACCAAGAACATCAAGCCCGAGCCCGAGCTGCACTTCCAGCCGGATCCGAATGCCAAGTACGAGAAGGTCGACCAGACGCTCGCCACGGTGAAGCGTTCTCAGATCACCAAGCTCGGCTTCATCGGCAACGAGCAATATTTCCGCGAGTTCTGATCGGCTCGAGGTGGGCGAAAGAGGGCGGTCCTGCGGGGCCGCCCTTTTGCTTTGAAGCCGATCACACGGCGCGGGCAGGTACCGCGAGGTAGTATCTGGCTCAAACCGCGCGAGGGACAGGGCCGAGCCCGCAAAGCGCCATATAGCCCCGCTGCCCGCTTACCTCAGTTCCAACGCGACAACCGCGCCGGGCACCTCGTGCCCGCGAGCCGCGCACGGACGCATCTCGCGTCCGGTCTCAACAAAGCCGAGCTTGGCGAGAACGCGGCCCGAGGCGGGATTGTCGAGGAAATGCGCGGACACCAGCCGCCTCAGCCCCAGCGCGTGCTGCGCGATATCGACCATCGCCCGAGCGGCCTCCGTTGCATAGCCGCGGCCCCAGGCTGGTGGGGTGAACCAATAGCCGAGCTCGCTCTCATCCCCGCGGCGATGCAGCCCCACGCCTCCGATCAGGCGCGTGGCGTCCGCTTCTCGTGCGAGCACGACCCGGAACAGGTCCGACCACGTTTCGGTCCGTTGCAGATATTCGGCCGCGTGTTGCTCGGTATAGGGCCATGGTACCTGCGCCAGCTTCATCACCACCGCCTCATGCGCAATCGCGGCGGTGATGGCCGCCGTGTCCTCGGGCCAGGCAGGGCGTAACGTCAGGCGGGCGGTGCGCGCGAACATGGGATTGCTCCTTTCCGAACCACGCTCTGCCGCGCCGCGATGACCGGGCAACGACAGAGGTGAAGGGAGCAACAAAAAAGGGAGCCGGGTGAGACCCGCTCCCTTGCTGGTTCCGTCGCGAAACCCGGGTCCCCCAACTGGGCGACCCGGTTCGGTCACCCGTTATTCGGCGGCGATCGCCGGCAGCTCGACCGAGCAGAATTTGCGACCGAGCTTGCCGTCATGGAACAGCACGCGGCCGTCGACGAGCGCGAACAAAGTATGGTCCTTGCCCATGCCGACATTGCGGCCCGGGTAGAATTTGGTCCCGCGCTGACGCACGAGGATATTGCCCGCGATCGCTTCCTGGCCGCCGAACTTCTTGACGCCGAGGCGACGACCGGCCGAATCACGACCGTTGCGCGACGAACCGCCTGCCTTTTTATGTGCCATGTCGTTCTAGCTCCTGATTACGCTTGTGCCGACACGGGCTCGCCCGCGGCCTGCTCGCCGCCGACCGACACGATCCTCAGGATCGTGTGGAGCTGACGATGGCCATTGCGGCGGCGATAATTGTGGCGGCGACGCTTCTTGAAAACGATCACCTTCTCGCCCTTCGCCTGCGCGATGATCTCGGCGGCGACGGTAACGTCCCCGGCCGCGCGCAGTTCCGAGCCTTCGCCCGCCATCAGCACGTCGGCGAGCGTCACCGACGCGCCGGCCTCGCCTTCCATCCGGTCCACGACGATCTTGTCTCCGGCGGCGACGCGATATTGCTTCCCGCCCGTGCGCACGACTGCGAACATGGTGTCGATCACTTCCCAAACATCTTTGCCCGCGCGGGAGTACCCGCCGGGAGAGGAGGTGCAGCTAAGCGAGAGAGCTGACTGTGTCAACGGTTTAGCCTCCCGCCACGCCGTCAGACGGACGGCTTCGCCGCCCGCTGGCCGCCGTGACGACTCCTTGCTTTGCTGGCGCAAAGCAAGGGCGTCCGCTCAGTGCCGATGCTCCCGCTTCAGCGCGTACCGACCGCCCTCATAGCCGGTGAACAGCCCCGAAATCGCCGGGTGATCGACCGGCTCGTCGCTATCGTCGCGCAACAGGTTCTGCTGGCTGACATAGGCGACATAGGTCGCCTCGGCATTCTCGGCGAGGAGGTGGTAAAAGGGTTGATCCTTGCGCGGGCGCAGCCCCTCGGGGATGGCCTGGTACCATTCCTCGGAATTGTTGAACACGGGATCGACGTCGAAGATCACGCCGCGAAAGTCGAGCAGGCGGTGCCGCACGACGTCGCCGATCGTGAAGCTGGCATGGGCGATCGGCGGGGCGATGGGGTCGGCGGTCGCGGGGGACGCGGCGAGGCTGGTCATCCGTACAATCTAGGCCCAATCGCGCGCCGCACAAGCGGCACGCGTCACGGCGGGCTTGTGCGGGCCCGGACGCTGCGATAAAGGCGCGCGTCCGACCCGCCGACCGCTCTCTGCGGACGGCTTCGCCTTGCGGAGAGGTGCCAGAGTGGTCGATTGGGACGGTCTCGAAAACCGTTGTGCCCTCACGGGTACCGTGGGTTCGAATCCCACCCTCTCCGCCA
>CAXTTU010000273.1:0-4735 GCA_964247225.1 uncultured Sphingomonas sp.
AACCGCGAACATTTCCTGCCCTTCATCGCGCTGATCGAGGCGCGCATGGACGTGCTCGCACTCAATGGCCCGACCGACTACCGCCGCGACCGGTTAGGGCGGCAGGAAACCTGGCTTGTGCCGAACGGCCCCGAAGCCACTGCCGAGCTGTCCGCGGCGTTCTTTCGGCTTACCGACTATCCGGTCGAGGACCGCGCGGCGGTGCCCGCCTGCGACATGGACGTGGGCGGCGGGCGGCGGCTGCACGTCCCCAAATGCCTGAAGGGCGTGGCGGTATTCTCGTTCAAGCGGCTGTGCGGCGAGGCGCGGGGGACGCCCGATTATCTCGCCGTCGCGCGGCGGTTCCATACCGTGATCCTGGTCGGTATTCCCCGGCTCGGCCCCGCCATGAGGAACGAAGCGGCGCGGTTCGTTGCGCTTGTCGATCAGCTGTACGAGCACAAGGTCAAGCTGCTCGCGGCGGCGGACGCGGAGCCGGACCAGCTGTACCCGGCGGGCGACGGCGCGTTCGAGTTCGCGCGCACCGCGAGCCGGCTGGAGGAGATGCGGTCGGAGGCGTATCTCAGCCTGCCGCATGGCGGCGGGTGATGCGGTCCCGGTTTGCTGCCCTGTTAGGAATGCTTCTTGCGACGCCCGCCATCGCCGGGCCACCCTACGACACCGACGACCCAGTCCCGACCGACCTCCGCCATTGGGAGATCTACAACTTCGTCGGCGGAACGCGCGAGCGGGGCGAGTTTGACGGGGCGTTCGGGGTCGACCTCAACTATGGCGGGTTCAAGAACGTCCAGCTGACTGCGACCGTGCCGGTCGACTTCGTGCGGGGGCAGGGCGGCGGCGCGGGGTTCGGCGACGTCGAGCTCGGCGTGAAGTACCGCTTCTACCACAATGAAAAGCGGGGTTTTTCAGTAGCGGTGTTCCCGCGCGCAATCCTGCCTACGGGGTACGCCAGCAACGGCAAGGTCGGTGCGCTGTTCCCGGTCTGGGCGGAGAAGGACTGGAAGCATTGGTCCTTGTTCGGCGGCGGCGGGCGGGCGCTCAATCCGGGCGCGGGCAATCGCGATTACTGGTTCGCCGGGCTGGCCGCGTCGCGCGCGCTTGGCGAGCGGCTGTCGGTCGGCGCGGAGGCGACACGGCACGGGCGCGATGCGATCGACACCCGGGTGACGACGACGCTTGGGCTGGGCGCGACCTACAAGCTCCACGGTCCGTTCGCGCTGCTCGCCTCGGCGGGGCCGAGCTTCGCGGGACGCGACGGGGAGAAGTTTCACGCCTATGCCGCGCTGGAACTGGCGTTCTGAACGGAGGCAAGAGATGACGGCGGACCTGCGCGGCGCGGCCAAGGTGCCCGCCGTCACCTTCGGTTTCTGGGTGGTCAAGGTCCTCGCCACGACGCTGGGCGAGACCGGCGGCGACACGGTGACAATGCAGCTGGGGCTCGGCTACCTCGTCGGGACCGCGATATTCCTGTCGCTGCTGGTCGTGTTCGTCTCGTGGCAGATCGCGGCCAGGCGCTTCCACCCGCTGCTTTACTGGGCGACGATCCTCGCCTCGACGACCGCGGGCACGACGATGGCCGACTTCGCCGACCGCTCGCTCGGCATCGGCTATACGGGCGGCAGCGCGCTGCTGCTCGCGCTGGTGCTGGGGACGCTGGCGGCGTGGCGGTGGACGATGGGCTCGATCGACGTTGCTACCGTGCGGAGCCCCCAAGCGGAGGCGTTCTACTGGGCGGCGATCACCTTTTCACAGACGCTCGGTACCGCGCTCGGCGATTGGGCGGCGGACGATGGCGGCCTAGGCTTTGGCGGCGGCGCGCTGGTGTTCGGGGGCGCGCTGGCGGTGCTGGCGGCGCTATACTTCCTGACGCGCGTGAACCGAGTGCTGCTGTTCTGGGCGGCGTTCATCCTCACCCGCCCGCTCGGCGCGACCATCGGCGACCTGCTCGACAAGCCAGTGGCGGAGGGCGGCTTCGCGCTCAGCCGCGCGCTGGCGACGGCGGTGCTGGCGGGGGCGATTATATTGCTGCTCCTGGTCCTGCCGCAGCGGGCGGCCGAAGGCGAGGCGGCGCACTAACGCCCTCTTGCAACTGCGAACCAGTAGCATTAAGTCCGCTGAACAACCCGTTTTATCGGTTGCCCCCGCGCGCGGTTGCGCCTAAGCCTCCGCGCGACTTGGCGCGTCCTCATGCGCCGCAACGGGAGGCAACATGGCCCGCAACAAGATCGCGCTGATCGGCGCCGGCAACATCGGCGGCACGCTCGCGCACCTCGCCGCGCTCAAGGGACTGGGCGATATCGTGCTTTTCGACGTGGTCGAGGGCGTACCGCAGGGCAAGGCGCTCGACCTGTCGCAATGCGGGCCGGTCGAGGGCTTCGACGCGACGATCACCGGCTCGAACGATTACGCCGATATCGCGGGCGCGGACGTCATCATCGTCACCGCGGGCGTTGCGCGCAAGCCGGGGATGAGCCGCGACGACCTGCTCGGCATCAACCTCAAGGTGATGAAGGCGGTGGGCGAGGGGATCAAGGCGAACGCGCCCGATGCCTTCGTGATCTGCATCACCAACCCGCTCGATGCGATGGTGTGGGCGCTGCGCGAGTTCTCCGGGCTGCCTGCGAACAAGGTGGTCGGGATGGCGGGCGTGCTCGACAGCGCGCGGTTCAGCCACTTCCTCGCGGACGAGTTCAAGGTGTCGGTCAAGGATGTGTCGACGTTCGTGCTCGGCGGGCATGGCGACACGATGGTGCCGGTGGTGCAATATTCCACGGTGGCGGGCATCCCCGTGCCCGACCTCATCACCATGGGCCGCTCGACGCAGGAGCGCATCGACGCGATCGTCAAGCGGACGCGCGGCGGCGGCGGCGAGATCGTCGCGCTGTTGAAGACCGGCAGCGCCTATTATGCTCCGGCGACGAGCGGGATCGCGATGGCGGAGGCGTATCTCTACGACCAGAAGCGGTTGCTGCCCTGCGCCGCCTATGTCGACGGGCAGTACGGGCTCGACGGGCTTTATGTCGGCGTGCCGGTGGTGATCGGCGCGGGCGGTGTCGAGCAAATCGTCGAGATCGCGCTCGACGATGAGGCCAAGGCGAACCTGCAGGTCAGCGTGGACGCGGTGAAGGAGCTGCTGGAGGCCTGCCGCGGTATCGACGAGAGCCTGAAGGCCTAACGTGGCCGACCGCGATCCGCATATTCGGCTGGGGCACAATCACCCGGCGTATGACGCGGACTACGCGGCCTGGCTCGCTGCCCAGATTGAGGCGTTGCGCGATGGCAGGTTTGACGAACTCGACTTGGCGAATCTGATCGATGAGGTTGGAAGTTTGGGCAATTCGGACTTCCTTCGCTTCGAGAGCGCGATCAAGGTCGTCCTGGTGCATCTGCTCAAATGGGACATACAGACGGATCATCGCACCCGATCCTGGGCCGGTTCGATTGCCGAGCACCGCGCGCGGGTGGGCGACGAGTTGGACAAAAGTCCGAGTTACCGCGCGCGTCTGGACGAGGCGGTGGGCCGCGCATATCGCCGCGCCCGTCACAAGGCGCACAGGGAGACGAAGCTGCCTATGCGCAGCTTTCCCGAGGCCTGCCCCTATGCGTGGGACGACATCATGGTGCGTCCGGTCGTTTGGGGCGACGATGAACAGATGAAGACCCGGTCCTGACGGGCCTACAACTCTGCGAAGGAAGATCACCTCGACATGAGCATCCTCGTCGACCGGAACACCAAGGTCATCACGCAAGGCATGACCGGCAAGACCGGCACCTTTCATACCAAGGCCGCGCTCGATTACGGGACGCAGATGGTGGGGGGCGTGACGCCCGGTAAGGGCGGCACCACGCACGAAGAGCTCGGCCTGCCGAACTTCGACACCGTCGCCGAGGCGGTGGCGCAGACGGGCGCGACCGCCTCGGTGGTGTACGTGCCGCCGCCCTTCGCCGCGGACTCGATCCTGGAGGCGATCGACGCGGAGGTGCCGCTGATCGTGTGCATTACCGAGGGCATCCCGGTGCTCGACATGGTCAAGGTCAAGCGCGCGCTGTCGGGCAGCAAGTCGCGGCTGATCGGGCCGAATTGCCCGGGCGTGTTGACGCCGGGCGAGTGCAAGATCGGCATCATGCCGGGCTCGATCTTCAAGCAGGGGTCGGTGGGCGTCGTGTCGCGCTCGGGGACGCTGACCTATGAGGCGGTGTTCCAGACGTCGAACGCGGGGCTGGGCCAGACCACCGCGGTCGGTATCGGCGGCGATCCGGTGAACGGCACCAACTTTATCGACGTGCTCGAGTTGTTCCTCGCCGACGAGGCGACCAAGTCGATCATCATGATCGGCGAGATCGGCGGTTCGGCGGAGGAGGAGGCGGCGCAGTTCCTTCGCGACGAGGCGAAGCGCGGGCGCTCCAAGCCAATGGCGGGCTTCATCGCCGGGCGCACCGCGCCGCCGGGACGCCGGATGGGCCATGCGGGCGCGATCGTGTCGGGCGGGCAGGGCGGCGCCGAAGACAAGATTGCGGCCATGGAAGCGGCGGGGATCAAGGTCGCGGCCTCGCCGTCCGAACTTGGGTCGACGCTGGTCGAGGTCCTGAAGGGTTGACGATTGGCCCTCTCCCCCAGGGGCGAGGGAGGAGAATGTGATGGGTATCGAGGGCCAGGACTTTTCGGACATCGCGGCAGGCGTCAGCCCGGCGTTCATCGACACGCTGTTCGCGCGCTACAAGGCGTCGCCCGACA
>CAXTTU010000274.1:0-4674 GCA_964247225.1 uncultured Sphingomonas sp.
GCGCGGCTGAAATGGCCGTGCATCCGCATCAACCTCGACGCGCATATCAGCCGCATCGACCTGGTCGGCCGCGACGCGATCGTGCTGCGCGACGGGCAGCAGGTGACCGAGTTTCGCGAGGGGCTGCTCCCCTGGGCGCTACAGACGCCCACCGCGCTGGTATTCGACGAATATGACGCGGGGCGGCCCGACGTGATGTTCGTGATCCAGCGCGTGCTGGAGACCGAAGGCAAGCTGACGCTGCTCGACCAGAACCGCGTGATCCGCCCCTCGCCCTGGTTCCGGCTGTTCGCGACCGCCAACACGGTGGGCTTGGGCGATACCAGCGGGCTGTACCACGGCACGCAGCAGATCAACCAAGGGCAGATGGACCGCTGGAATATCGTCGTGACGTTGAACTACTTGCCCGCCGCGGTGGAGGCGCGGATCGTGCTCGCCAAGTCGGGCGAATATGACAAGCCGCAGGGCAAGAAGACAGTGGATCAGATGGTCAAGGTCGCGGACCTGACGCGCAAGGGCTTCGTCAACGGCGATATCTCCACGGTGATGAGCCCGCGCACGGTGATCACCTGGGCGCAGAACGCGCTGATCTTCGGCGATGTCGGCTTCGCGTTCCGGCTGTCGTTTCTCAACAAATGCGACGAGGCGGAGCGCTCGCTGGTGGCGGAATATTACCAGCGCGTGTTCGGGAAGGACTTGCCGGAGAGCGTGGTGGGGAAGGGGTGAGACTCGCGGCAGCGGGCGGTTTGGAGTAAGGGACGCGCATGACCAAGGCCGAAGCTCTTGCCCGTCTGCGCGAGCGTGAAGTCGAACTGCGCGCGCTTGGGATCGAGCGCCTATCTATCTTCGGCTCGACGGCTCGGGGGGAGGAAGGGCCGGAGTCGGATGTGGATCTGGCGGCGTCCCTGGATTACGAGGCAGTGAGCGGACTGGGGCCATTCGGCTATTTCGGCATCGCGGATGTGATCGCGGCGATGCTCGGAACCAAGGTCGATCTGGTGACGGAACCAGCCCGCAAGGCGCGGTTCCAAGCCGAGATCGATCGGGACCGTGTACGTGTTTTCTAACAACGTCGGGCGTAGGCTGACCGACATTGTCGAGAACGCCGATCGGATCGCCACTTACCTTGCCGGACTGGACGAGGTCTCATTCGCACGGGAACAGTTGATTGTGGATGCGACCGAGCGCTGCCTGGAGCGGATCGCCGAGGCCGTCCTCAAGATCGGGGCCGAACGCATGGCGTCAATCGCCCCGGACGTTCCGTTCGAGCGCGTTCGCGGTCTCGGCAACCTGATGCGCCATGCTTATGACGAGGTTGACCTGGGCGTTCTATTCCGTGTTCTGAAGAGAGATGTTGCGGCACTTCGGACCGACGCGTCGCGGGAGTTGGACCGCAATTGACACAGGCCCCCCCTCGACCGGTTGAAGAAACCCTCGCCGGAACCGCCCGCGTATTGAGCGACGCGGCGGAGGTGGAGCTTGCCTTCACCGCCGACGCGCCGGTGCAGTCGGACAAGCATGTGTAAGGTGCCGGTGCCCGGGCGGCAGCCGCGCGCCGATCAAAGGGCTTCGTAAAGGGCGATGTTCCGACGGTGATGAGCCCGCGCACGGTGATCACCTGGGCGCAGAACGCGCTGATCTTCGGCGATGTCGGCTTCGCGTTCCGGCTCTCGTTTCTCAACAAGTGCGACGAGGCGGAGCGGTCGCTGGTGGCGGAATATTACCAGCGCGTGTTCGGGAAGGACCTGCCGGAGAGCGTGGTGGGGAAGGGTTGAAGGCGGGGGTGGACCAAGCTACTTAGTCCATCAGGAGGCGAACATGGCCGAAGCCGATCCGCACAACAGCTTCAACATTCATGAAGCGAAGACGCACTTTTCCAAGTTGGTTGATCGCGCGCATGCGGGCGAGGAAATCATCATTGCGAAAGCCGGCGAACCTTACGCGCGTTTGGTTCCGCTGCCGCTTCGCCCAGGAGAGCCACGGCGTCCAGGGCGCTGGAAGGGGCTGGTTGGTCATGTTCCTGACTCGGTCTGGTTCGATCCGTTGCCCGAAGGCGAGCTTGCGCTTTGGGAAGGCGGCAACGACCAGTAAGGCTGATGCGCCTCCTGCTCGACACTCATGCCGTGACGTGGTGGTTGCTGGATGATCCGCGCCTGTCACGGCGGGCCGGCGCGGCCATTGCCGCGCCTGAATCAGTCGTGTTTGTGAGCGCCGCGTCGGCTTGGGAGATAGCTACCAAAGTACGTTTGGGGAAAATGCCGGAAATGTCGGCCATTCTACACCGCTACGAGCTCGACATTGCCGAGGAGCGGTTCCGAGTGCTGGCGATCGAGCAACGTCATAGTCTGCGCGCCGGGTCGCTGGCGGGTCCGCACGGGGACCCGTTCGACCGGATGCTCGCGGCGCAAGCGTTATCCCTAGACCTGACCGTAGTCACGCGCGACGCCGAGCTCGCCGCGTTTGGCTGCGAGGTGCTCTGGTAGATGACCGCCGAACCTCCCTCGAGGGGTGCGATCCGCGACTTCTTCAACGCAAAGATCTACGGAACGGACCGGTCAAGCTGGTTCGCCCTCTACCGCGAGGACGACTGGGTGGACGATGTCACCTAGGCAGGCAAGGTACAGCGGGGGGGATTTCGGCTCCATCCCATCGGCCCACGCGGCTTGAGTGAAGGGTGCATCACGCTCGTCAGCCAAGCCGATTTCGCGCGGCTCCACGCCAGGCTCAAGGCGGGTTCCACGGTACAGATACCGTGCCAGATGGGCATGGCCCATGGCACGGTCGACGCTCGATGAGGAAGCGGCTGGTCGATGCGGTCCTGGTGATCGCTTTGGCGCTGCTGTTCATGAAGCTGTTCGGCAGCGTTCACTTCACTCCGTCTATGACCGACCATCTGGTGCGTTTCGCCGCTTCGTTCGGACGGTACGGGGATGAGGATGTCGAGGATCTGTTCTTGCTGGTAGCGACCATCACGAGTTTTGTGCTTTCGCTCTTGATCGTCGGCATCGCGAGATTTGTATCGTCGCGTCTAGCAGGTGAGAGTGATCGACGGTAAGGCAGAGCCGTTGCCAGCCGAAACCTCCCTCGACCGGCTCAAGGCCGTCCTCGCCGGAACCGCGCGTGCCTTGAGCGAGGAGGCGAAGCGCTCGCTAGTGGCCGAATACTATCTGCGCGTGTTCGGGAAGGACCTGCCGAAGAGCGTGGCGGAGAAGGGTCAGGCACGCTTGCGACCGAGACCGGTCGGACCGATCGGCGTGGCCGCAGGACGCAGCTCGGGCGGCAGCGGCAGATCCTTGCGCGGGTGCGCGGCACAGTCGAGATCGAACTCGAGGAACAGGGTCCTGACCGGCGTCGGCCGATCCGCGCGGCTCGTGCCGAAGAAGCAGCGGGTGGATTGGTCCTCGCGCGAGGTCCCGATCGTCTCGCCATGGCCCAAGACGGGGCCGTTGATGAGCAGGTGGCGCAAGACCCCGCTCATCCGCTCGGCAACCACGTCGCGAGAAAGCGGAGCATTCCACACCTCCACCTCATAGCCAAGGAACGGTTCCAGTCCGCCGGTCGTCAGGCTAACGTCGCCGTCGGCGAGCGAATTCGGGGCTGTCCATGTCCAAAGCTGTATGGGTATCTCGTCGGAGTGAAGAACGCCGACCAGCTTCTCGACCATCGCCGGCGAGAAGATCGTGCCGACCGTGTCGTTCATCACGGAGACCACCCCCGTCTGCCTTGCCAGCAGGCCGATCAGAAGGGTCAGCGTCTTAGCGACGGCCAGCTTGTCAGGGTACTCCGCGGGCGAGTCGATCAGCAGCGTCAGATAGCCCGTGTGGGTGCTGACCGCGCCGAGATCGCCGTCGAACCAGTGGCTGCGTTTGAGGCAGCGCACTACCTCCTGCGGATCGTACGCCATCGGATTGGCGATCATGATGACCTTGGTGCGTCCCGCCATAAAACCCATGCCCTGCGGGACCGCGATCGTGCGCCACTCGCCGTCGCAATCATACTCGTTCAGCGTGGCGTCCATCTTGGCCCAGTCTACCGCCATCGAGCGGTCGAGCAGGAAGGTGAAGCTGCCGAGCCGCGGCCGTTCCTCGCGCGAAGTCGAAGGGCGGGCGGAGGATCTGGCGGGCGCGAGGTCGGCCCGGCGACCGAACGTCGCGGTACCGGGGGCGGGCTCGCCGTCGCTGGTGCCGAGTTCGGCCAGGCGGGCCTCCAATCGCTGGTCGAACGAGGCTGGCACCGAGCGCGGGGCTGTGCGCTGCGAAACCTCGACCGTCGACCGGCGACGCTTGGCGAGGCCGCCGAAAAAAGCGAAAGACAGCACGATCACCGTCGCCATGACATAGAATGCGCCGAAGCCGCGCGGCATGAGGGCGCCTCCGCCACGATGGGCTGCAATGGCTGCGGTCATCAGCCCGATCACGATTACAGACCCGCCTCGCATCGCTTCACCCCCTGCGCTCCTAAGGAGGGTAGACGCGGAAACATACCATTCGCTTAAGCTATCGCTCGATTGAGCCGCTGGGTTGCCTGCGATAGGGCTAGACGCGTCATGACCACCGAAACCCCCCTCGACCGGCTCAAGGCCGTCCTCGCCGGGACCGCGCGCGCGTTGAGCGACGAGGCGGAGGTGGAGCTTGCCTTCACCGCCGACGCGCCGGTGCAGTCGGGCAAGCACAT
>CAXTTU010000275.1:0-4631 GCA_964247225.1 uncultured Sphingomonas sp.
GGCCGGAGGAGCGGCGCATCCTGATGGTCATCTCCGACGGCGCGCCGGTGGACGATTCGACGCTATCGGTGAACTCGGGCTCGTATCTGGAACGCCACCTGCGCCAGGTGATCGCGTGGATCGAGGGCAAGTCCCCCGTCGAGCTGGTCGCGATCGGCATCGGCCATGACGTCACGCGGTACTATGCGCGGGCGGTGACGATCATGGACGCGGAGCAGCTGGGGGGAACGATCATCGAACAGCTGGCGGCGCTGTTCGATACGGATTGAGGGATTATGGAATTCTTGTGTGAAGTAGACTTCCCCTACCACGAGGTTGACGGCTGAGTTTTAGTCGGCGACGAGCTTGCAGCCACCCTTTCCGTCTCCGGCGGGAGCCGCGCAAAGGGCTGCGATGTTTGGATCGCTGGTGCAAGCAGTAGCGCGCGCGGCTGCCTCACAGATTGTTATGTCGGCCGGGTGTGTTCGATTTGCTTGGTCAAGCAAGCATCTGCCTACGTCAGCGCTCTTCGTGCAGGCTCGACGAGCCAGTTGAAGGCTGCGAGTTTCACTCATTATGGATGACTCGCCATGCGTTTTGCTGGTTGACGCCGGGGCACATGCGGTCCCCAGAAGCGACACGACTAACCCAATTAGGGACCGGTAATCTCTCATGCCGCTAAACATAGCACAGACCCTGCACAAATTGGTGAAAGCCGCTTCGGCGCTTAGCTAGTCCACCAACCACAATACGAGTAAGCACTCCGTCCGCCCTCGTCATCCCCCGTCACCCCGGCCTTGTGCCGGGGTCCAGCGTTGTGCGGTCCTGATCCGGCGTCAGCGCGCGCGGATGGCTGGACCCCGGCACGAGGCCGGGGTGACGGGAGTAGGTTGCTGCGAATGGTGCCCGTCATGCGGCTGACCTTGGCGGAGCGGGCCGTCACCCTGTCCCGCGGCGTCCGTAGCTGTCATACCCCACTCCATGCCCATCACCCCAACCCCCGGCGGGTTCGCAGGACCAGTCAAGCGATCGGTGACGATCGCGGGGCATGAGACGTCGATCAGCCTGGAGCCGGTGTTCTGGCAGGCGCTGGAGGCGGCGGCGGCCGCGCGGGGGTTGCCGGTGAACGCGCTGGTCGCGGCGGTGGACGCGGTGCGGATCGAGGCGGAGGTGCCGCCGAACCTGGCGAGCGCGTTGAGGACGTGGTTGTTGGGGGAGGTGGGTGGCGGCGCTCCCTAGCTCCTCCCCGTTCACGGGGAGGGGGACCAAGCCGCGAAGCGGTTTGGTGGAGGGGGGCTGGCCGGGTGCGCACTCGCAGAGCCCCCTCCACCACTCGCTTCGCGAGCGGTCCCCCTCCCCGTGAACGGGGAGGATCAGGACGTTAGTCCAACCTCATCCGCACCCGCCCGGTCGGCACCCCCGGCACATCCACCGCGAACGCGAACAGCCCGCCCGCGAGCGGCTGCCCTTCGCGCTCCCTCTCCGACAACCCCGCGCGCGCAGTGGTGACATAGGCGGTGCTCAGGTCCTCGCCGCCGAGCGCCACCTTGGTGACGTGCGCGCACGGGAGCGCGACCGTCTCCAGCACCTCGCCCATGGGCGAATAGCGCCGCACCTGCCACCCGCCCCACAGCGCCGCCCAGAGGCAGCCCTCCGCGTCGATCGTCACCCCGTCGGGCGCGCCGTCGCGCGGGTCGATGCGCGCGAACACCTCGCCCCGCTCCAGCCGGTCGCGCGCGGCGATGTCGAAGCGCCAGATCGTGCGCTCCAGCGTATCGACATGGTAGAGCCAGCGCCCGTCGGGGCTGACCGCGGGGCCGTTGGTGATGACGCTCTCCCCGCCCGCGACGCTGAGCTTGCCGTCGGCGAACAGGTGCACCGCGCCGCTGCGTTCCTGCTCGCGGTCGTCCATCGTCCCGAACCAGAGCCGCCCCCTGGCATCCACGGTCGCGTCGTTGGTGCGGTTGTGCGCGGGGCCGGGGACGCGCGCTACGGGCTCGCCGAGTGTGGTCCCGACCAGCGGCCGGATCGCATGGCCGTCGCCGACCAGCAACGTCCCGTCCTCGGCGGGCGCGATGAAGCTCGGTCGCCCGCCGACGGGGAGCGTTTCGCGCTCGCCGGTCGAGGGGTGAAAGCGGTGAAGCGCGCCGCGTTTGATGTCGACGAACCACAGGCTGCCCGTCTTGCCGAGCCAGATCGGCCCTTCGCCCAGCTCCGCCCCTACATCCCAGACCAGCTTCGCGCGCACATGCCTCTCCTCGACAACGGTCCCTAGCGGATCGCGCGGCGCGAGGCGACCAGCGGCACCGCAAGCCCGACCCAGGCGGCTGCGTCCCACCAGCCATCGCCGACCAGCCCCGCCACCAGCGCGCCGACGGTCGCCAGTGCCACCCCCACCGGGCCCGCGAATACGCGCGCGAGCGAGCGCCGCTTCACTCCCGCCGCCCGAACCACAGCCTCAGCCCGGTCCAGAGCACCGCAATGGCGAGCAGGTCGAGCGCCGCCCATAACAGCTTCATTGGCCACGCGGCATAGTCGCCGAAATGCAGCGGCTGCGCGAGGAGAAGCGCGGCCATGTACGCAGGCATCGGCCTCAGCGCATCGAGCTGCCCGGTTGTTGCATCGACGAAGCCGGGGGTGAGCAGCCGTGCGGTGAGCGGGGTCCCGCCCTGGAGGTACACCGCATAGTGCCGCGCGCTGCTGTACGCCGCGCCGGGAAAGGCGACGAACTGCACCCGCGTCCCCGGCGCGGCGGCGAGCACGCGCGCGACCGCCGCGTCGAGCGAGGCGCGCTGGGCGAGCGGGGGCGGGGTCGCGCGCGGGTCGGCGATGGTGGTGAGCTCGCGGCGCTTCCACAGCGTCGTCACCGGCCCGGCGAGCGTGTTCGCGGTGCCCGTCAACCCCACCACCGCCGCCCAGGCGAGCGTGACGATGCCGAGCAGGTTATGTCGGTCAAGCCGTCGCGTCCGTCCGCGCCGCTCGTGCCGCACCGCGCCGAACCGCCGCCGTGCGGTGAAGGGCGGATAGAGCACCACGCCCGAGATCAGCGCCACCACGAACACCACGCCCATCGCGCCGAGGAACAACTCGCCCGGCTCGCCGAGCAGCAAGTCCGTGTGGAGCCGGAGCAGCCACGCGGTCGCGGCGACGCGGCGGGGCGGAAGCACCGCGCCGGTACGCCGGTCGAGCGACTGAAAGCGCATCGCGCCGGCGGGCGCCTCGGGGGCGGGGGCGCCCGTCACGTTCACCACCGGCCGGTCGGAGTCGAAGCTGATGTATAGCGGCACCTCACCCGCCCGCACCGCACGCGCGACCAGCGCGTCGAGCGAGAGCGGGCGGGTGCCAGCGGGTACGGCGGGCAGCGGCGCGGGCGGGACGAGCGCCGCGTCGATCTCGTCGTGAAAGATCAGCGGCAGCCCCGTCACGCACAGCAACAGCAGGAACGCGGTGCAGAGGAGGCTGGTCCAGCGGTGGACGACGCGCCACGCGGTTAGGCTGCGCCGGGTCACCGCGTCAGAACCGCCGCGTCAGCGCCGCCAGCACCTGCCGTCCCGCGCCGTAGAAGCACCCGGTCGGCCCCGAACAGCGCGCGACGTAGCGGCGGTCGAGCAGGTTGGACGCGTTCACCGACACTCGCCAGCCGGGCAGGTCATAGCTGAGGATGCCGTCGACCAAGGTCGCCGCCTGCCCATCATACACCACCGGGTTGAACGGCCCGGGCAGGCTCCCCGCGCTGCCGCTCGTGTAGCGCACCCCCGCGCCGACGCCGAGCCCGCGCAAGGGGCCGCGTTGCAGGTCATAGTCGACGAACAGCGACGCCTTGTGCCGGGGCGTGGTGGGGAGCGGCGCGCCGATCTCCGCCGCGACGTTGCTCGCGAGCACCCGCGAATGGTTATAGCTGTACGAGCCGTTGATGCTGAGCCGGTCGCGGATACGCGCGACAACCTCCACCTCGCCGCCATAGACCTCGACCGCGCCGAGCTGCGTTCCCGACACCGGCGTGACGCTCGGCGCGGTGGTGACGACGTCGCGCTGGCGGATGTCGAACGCCGCCGCGGTCGCGAACAGCTTGACGCCCGGGCCTAATCCGCGCGCATCGTACTTCACCCCGCCTTCCCATTGCCGCCCGGTGGTGGGGTGGTAGGCCGCGCCGGTCGCCGAGTCGCTGCCCAGCACCGGCTCGAAGCTCGTTGCATAGCTGACGTACGGCGCGACGCCGCTCCGGGTGACGTAGTTCGCGCCCGCGCGCCAGGTGAACGCTTCCTGCGCGGCGCGGTTCTCGACGCCGGGCGTGGCAACGGGCGTGTAGGGCGTGAGATAGCGGCTGCGCACCCGGTCGTACCGCCCGCCGAGCGTCAAGTAGACGTCGCCCAGCCGCGCCTGCTCTTGCGCGTACAGGCCGAGCTGGTGGAAGCGCTGGTCGTTGAAGCGGGTGGGATAGCCGGGCTCGACCGCGGGCGCGGTCGACACCGGATGAAACGCGTCAACCGTGCCCGCGAACACGAAGCCGTAGGCGGCGACGTTGGTCACCGCGCGATAATCGACCCCGGCGAGCAGCGTGTGGCGAACCGCGCCCGTCGCCACCGTCGCGGCGAGGCGGTTGTCGGCGGCGAAGCTGTGGACGTCCTCGGCATAGCTGAAATTATATTGCT
>CAXTTU010000276.1:0-4620 GCA_964247225.1 uncultured Sphingomonas sp.
CCGCGCCGATGCGCCGCGAAGCGAGCGCAGCGCCCGAACCGGCCAGCGGGTCGGCGCGCGGCCTTGGCCGCCAGCCGAACCCGTCTGACGTCACGCCGGCGGCTTCGCCGTCGGCGCTCGCATAGTGATGCAGCATGATACAGCTTTTGTGAACTTGTCTTATGTAACCGGGTGGTCGCGGGAGAAGGTGACATGCGGCTTTTCGGGCGATCAAAGGCGACGGGAAACGATCCACGGTGGCGCGGGTGGCCGGAGTCTCTCGACGTCCACAACAGCGTAGACGTGAACTGGATTAAGCAAAGCGGCGATCCGCTAGTTTGGCACACAGCCGCGCTCGCCTGCCTTATCTTTGTCGGCGACCCGCATGGCCTGATTGCATGGCTTGTGCAGCAGCCGAACCTCGACCGGGTGACTGCGGCCGCCATTTTTCTTCACGGCGGTAACGGGGTTCGTCGTCTTGAAAACAATTACTTAAACATCGTCAAAATGGAGGACCCGCAGGTACAAGATATGATAGACCGGCTGTGCGACTTGGACGGATCGCGCGTACTAGCAGATCACGGGATAGGATTGGATCCCGGTTGGGAAAGTACAAGGCTGGAGACCGTTGCGAGGTTGAGGGACAATCCAAGAGCGCCAAAAGGAATCTTGAGCCGTCCGATTGACAGGCAAACCGCTAAAATGCCCTACTCGGATATCGGCGAAGGCGAGCTGGTGTCGGAAAAGTTCTTGCGTGAGAACATGCCGTACCTATTCGACTGAGCGCCTCGCGTAGAACTGATTTCAAACGCATGGCTTAGCTTAGGTGCGAGCCTAGCTAAGCCGACCTTCTCCACCCAGCCGCGCCGACGGCGAAGCCGCCGGCGTGACGTCGAACGGGTTCGGCTGGCGGCTTGCGCCACGCGCCGACCCGTCGGCCGTGCCGGGCGCTGCGGCCCGGCTCCCGCCGGGCGCATCGGAGCCGCCACGCCCCTACGCCCGTCAGTACATATGCTGCCCTCCGTTAATACTAAGCGTCGACCCGGTAACAAACCCCCCCGCCTCCGAGCAAAGGAACGCCACCCCCCGCGCGATCTCGTGCGCCTGGCCGAGCCGCCCGACCGGGATGCGCGCGACGATTTTCTCCAGCACGTCCGAAGGCACCGCCGCGACCATGTCCGTGTCGATGTAGCCCGGCGCGATCGCGTTCACCGTGATGCCGAACTTCGCGCCCTCCTGCGCCAGCGCCTTGGTGAAGCCGTGGATGCCCGACTTGGCCGCCGCGTAGTTGACCTGGCCATATTGCCCCGCCTGCCCGTTAACCGAGCCGATGTTGACGATCCGCCCCCATTTGCGCTCGCGCATTCCGGGGAACACCGCCTTGGCCATGTTGAAGCAACCGCCGAGGTTGGTGTCGATGACCTCCTTCCACTGCTGATAGGTCATCTTGAGGATCGTCGTGTCGCGCGTAATCCCGGCGTTGTTGACCACCATGTCGACCGGGCCCAGCTCGCTCGCGACCTGCGCGCAGCCCGCCTGGCAGGCGTCGAAATCGGCCACGTCCCACCGGTACGACTTGATGCCGCTGCGCTGCGTGAACTCCGCGGCGCGCTGCTCGTTGCCCGCATAGTTCGCCGCCACCGTCACGCCCTCGTCGCGGAGCATCACGCTGATCGCCTCGCCGATCCCGCGCGTGCCGCCGGTCACGATCGCCACTCGTCCCATCCACTCTCTCCTTTGTTGTTATCAGGGATTAGCGCCCGTCCACCCGGCAAGTTCCCGCGTCAGGATGGCGCGCAGCATTTCCACCCCCGGCGCGCTGTCGTTGAGGCAGGGCAGGTAGGCGAAGTCGGTCCCGCCCGCCGCGAGAAACGTCTCGCGCCCGCGGATCGCGATCTCCTCCAGCGTCTCCAGACAGTCGGCGGAGAAGCCGGGCGAGACCACCGCTACCCGCTTCAATCCCCGCCCGGGCAGCGCGGCCAGCGTCGTGTCGGTCGCGGGCTCGAGCCATTTGGCGGGGCCGAACCGCGACTGAAAGGTGACGGTCAGCTCGCGCCCCAGCGCCTCCGCCAACAACCGCCCGGTCTTCTGGCAATGGCAATGATAGGGGTCACCCAGCGCCAGCGTCCGCTTGGGCATCCCGTGAAAGCTCGCCAGCACCGCATCCGGCGTGAACGGGAGCGCCGCCAGCTCCGCCTCGACCAGCGTCTTGAGCGCGCCAATGTACGCCGGGTCGTCGTGATAGGGTGGCAAGGTCCGGATCGCGGGCTGCCACCGCATCCCCGCCAGCGCGGCGAACGCCTTGTCGTTGGCGGTCGCGGTCGTCGCCGCGCAATATTGCGGGTAGAGCGGGGCGAGCAGGATGCGCTCGCACCCTTGCTCCTTCATTGCGCGCAGTCGCTCGCCGATCGCGGGGCGGCCATAGCGCATCGCCCAGTCGACGACGACCTCCGGCCCCCACGCCCCCTGCAACGCCACTGCCTGCGCGCGCGTGATCGCGGCCAGGGGCGATCCGTCTTCGCGCCACACCTGCCCATAGGCATGCGCGGACTTTTTCGGGCGGGTGTTGAGGATGATGCCGCGCAGGATCGGCTGCCACGCCAACGCGGGCAGCTCCACCACGCGCCGGTCGGACAGGAACTCGCCGAGGTAACGCCGCACCGGCTTCGCATCGGGCGCGTCGGGGGTGCCGAGATTGATGAGCAGCACGCCAACGCGGGGCGACGGGATGTGGGGATGGTCGGCAGGCGGGGTCATGCCCCGCCAGGTACAAGCGGCAGGCGGCGAAGGCGATAACCTGTCGCGCTCTGCAGCGCATTGGCGATCGCGGGCGCGACCGGAGGCACAGCGAGCTCGCTCACTCCGCCCGGCTCCGCATTGCTCGGGATCAGCTCCACCGTCACATCGGGCGTGTCGCGCAACCGTGGTAAGGCCAGCGCGCCGAACCCGCGCACGTCGGGCAAGCCTTTAGTCACGCCCGTCGACGCGCCCAACGCCTGCGCCATCCCGAACACCAGCCCTCCCTCGATCTGCTGGCGGACCAGCTCGGAATTGACCACCCGCCCGCAGTCGACCGCGGCGACCAGCCGGTCGATGCGCACCCGCCCGCCTTCGACCCGCGCCTCCGCCAGCACCGCGATGCGGCTGCCGCGAAAGGCGTGGCAGGCGACCCCCTGCCCGCTCCCCGCCACGCCGCCGTCCCAGCCGCCGAGCGCGGCGGCGGTCGACAGACATCGCGCGAGGCGGGGGTCGCCGCCCAGCATCGCGATGCGGAACGACATCGCCTCCGTCTTCGCGAGATGCGCGAGTTCGTCGACGAAGCACTCGGCCGCGAACGCCGTCGCGCCGTGCGCGCCGCCGCGCAGGTGGCCGGTGGCGAGGCCGATGTCCGCCGGGTGGTGATCCACCGCCAGCGCGGGGATGCGGTAAGGCGGGGTCGCGCCCGCCACCGCATAGGGATCGCCGACCCCGCGCGCGAGCACCGCCCCGACCAGCGCGTCGCCGGGCAACAGCCGCGCTGCCAGCTCGCGCCCGGTGGACGGCGCGGCAACCTGCGCGAGCCATGCGTCGATCGTGCCGCTCTGCCCCAACCGCGCTGCCATCCGCAGCGCGGCGGGCGGGCGGAAGCGGTCGTGGATCAGGCTCTCGGCGCGCGACCAGGTCAGCTGCACCGGTCGCCGCAGCTTGAACGCAAGCAACGCCGCCTGCTCGGCGACGTCCGTCTCCAACGCCTGCCCGAACCCGCCGCCGATGGGCGTCGGATGCACCGTCACTGCCTCTGCCGCGACCCCGATCGCACGCGCCGCCGCCGCCCGCGCCAGCGAAGGCGCTTGTGTCGGCAGCCACAGCTCCAGCCGGTCGTGCCGCCATTGCGCGGTGGCGCACGGCGTCTCGATCGCGGCATGGACGCCGGTGCCGACGCGGTACTCGGCGGTGACGAGGTGCGCGCCCCTGAACTCGGCCCCGACATCGCCGACGCTGACCATCCGCTCGCCCGGCGCATCGAACGCGGCTGTGAGCGCGGCGTCGATGGAGGACGAACTGACCAGCCCGCCCCGTGTCTCGAACCGGGGCGCGAGCGCGTCGAGTGCGCGGTTCGCCGCCCACCAATTGTTCGCGACCGCCGCGACCCAGCGCGGCGTCTCGACCACCTCCAGCACGCCCCGCACCCGGTTCGCCGCCGCCTTGTCCGTGCGGACCAGGCGCGAGTCGCCGATCGGCCCCGCGCGGACGCTCGCGAACACCATGTCGGGCAGGCGCACATCGGCGGCAAAGGTAGCCGACCCGTCGACCTTGGCGGGCGCATCGAGCCGGGGCAGCGACCTGCCGACCGGCGGCGGCGCACTCCTGAGCGGCACCGGGTCGGGCAACGTCTCGCCCGCCGCCGCCGCCGCGAGCTCGCCGAACCGCAACGCTTGCGCGCCGTGCCGGACAAATCCCGCCTCGACCCTGCACTCGCGCCAGTCGACGCCCCAGCGCCGCGCCGCCGCCTTGGCCAGCAGCACCCGCGCGCCCGCGCCCGCTTCCCGGCACGGCGGTTCAAAGGCGCGAACGCTGGTCGAGGCGACGGTCAGCATCAGCGCATTCCGCTCCGCCCAGGTCGCGCGCATCGACGCGGGGAGCGGGTCGAACAGCCCTTCC
>CAXTTU010000277.1:0-4597 GCA_964247225.1 uncultured Sphingomonas sp.
TCAACAAGGACGAGGACGCGCCGATCTTCCAGGTCGCGGACATCGGGCTGGTGGGCGACCTGTTCAAGGTCCTGCCTGAACTGACGAGCAAGCTATGAAGATTGCAGTGCTAAAGGACACGGCTCCGGGTGAGAATCGCGTCTCGGCCACCCCCGAAACGGTCAAAAAGTACATAGCACTCGGCGCGGAAGTCGCAGTCGAAGCGGGAGCAGGCGAAGGCGCGTCCATCGCGGACGGCGACTTTGCGGCCGCCGGCGCGACCGTCACCGAGCGGGGCGAGCTCTTGTCCGCCGCAGACATCGTCCTCGGCGTCCAGGGTCCGGATCCCGCCTCTGTCAGCGGTCTGAAATCAGGCGCGTGGATTGTGGCGAGTCTCGATCCATCCGGTCGGCGTGACCGCGTCGATGCCTATGCCGCCGCGGGCTTTGAAGCGCTGGCAATGGACTGGATGCCGCGCATCACGCGCGCGCAATCGATGGATATTCTCTCCTCGCAATCAAATCTAGCGGGCTACAAAGCCGTGCTGCTAGCGGCCGCGGAGTACGGCCGCGCCTTCCCGATGATGATGACGGCGGCCGGCACGGTGTCAGCCGCGCGCGTATTCGTGATGGGAGTAGGCGTCGCCGGCCTGCAGGCGATCGCCACCGCACGACGCCTGGGTGCACAGGTCTCGGCGACTGACGTTCGGTCGGCGACCAAGGAGCAGATCCAGTCGCTTGGCGCTAAGCCGGTGTTCGTCGAGACGGTGAAGGGCATCGAGGGCGAGGGTGCGGGCGGCTACGCCACCGAAATGTCGGAGGACTATCGGAGCGCGCAGGCCGAACTAGTCTCCGCACACCTGGCCAAGCAAGACATCGTCATCACTACCGCGCTTATCCCTGGGCGCCCGGCCCCGCGTCTGGTGAGCGACGCCCAGCTCGCGACGATGCGGACAGGATCGGTGGTAGTCGATCTCGCTGCGGAGAGTGGCGGCAATGTTGAAGGTACCGTCTCCGGAGATACCGTTGTCCGGCACGGCGTAAGGATCATTGGTGCCAGGAATATGGCCGCAACTCTCTCTGCGGATGCGAGCGCCCTCTTCGCGCGCAACATCTACAATCTCCTCTCGGCGTTCTGGAACAAGGAGGAGGGCGGCCCAGTGCTCGACGAGGAGATCGGCGACGCCATCCGACTCACCAGGAACGGTGTAATCGTCAACGCCCGGTTGCTCGGCTAACCACAGGAGGTCGATCACATGGATTTCCTCTCACTCCTGTCCATCTTTGTGCTCGCCTGCTTCGTGGGCTATTACGTGGTCTGGTCCGTAACGCCGGCGCTGCACACGCCGCTGATGGCCGTAACCAATGCGATCTCGTCGGTTATCATCGTAGGCGCGTTGATCGCAGGAGCCGCAGATGGCGGCATGGCCGCGGAATATATTGGCCTACTCGCGGTCGCGCTGGCCAGCATCAACATCTTTGGCGGCTTTGCGGTCACCGAGCGCATGCTGGCGATGTACCGCAAAAAGGACAGGAAGGGCTAATGGGCCGGCTCGGGGGGACAATCAATGCTTGAACTCGACGCGACGCCAGCCTGGGCATCGCTCGCTTATCTCGTCTCGGGTGTGTTGTTCATCTTGGCGCTGCGGGGGTTATCGAGTCCCGTCAGCTCGCGCAGGGGTAACCGGTTCGGCATGGCCGGCATGCTGCTGGCGGTCGCCACTACGCTGATACTACACGGGACCGGACTGGCGGCGATCGCCGTCGCAATCGCGATCGGCGGCGTAATTGGGTTCGTCGTCGCGCGTCGGATCGCGATGACGGACATGCCTCAGCTCGTTGCTGCCTTCCACTCGCTGGTGGGCCTGGCTGCAGTGCTCGTTGCGGTGGCCGCTTTTCTAAATCCGAACGCGTTCGGCATTCTTAACGCCGCGACCGGCCACATCCGACAAGTTTCGCGGATCGAGATGGGTCTGGGGGTCGCGATAGGTGCCATCACATTTTCCGGCTCGGTGATCGCGTTCTTAAAGCTGAACGGCAATATGAGCGGTAAGCCCATCCTGCTGCCCGCGCGCCACGCAATCAATCTCGGCGCTCTTGCCGGCATTGTGGGTCTGATCGGTTATTTCCTGGCCGATGACGCTTGGTGGGTTTTCGCCGTCGTCACGGCGCTCAGCTTCGTCATCGGATTCCTGCTCATCATCCCGATCGGCGGCGCGGACATGCCGGTCGTGGTGTCGATGCTGAACAGCTACTCGGGCTGGGCCGCGGCGGCGATGGGGTTCACGCTTCACAACTCGGCCATGATCATCACCGGAGCGCTGGTTGGCAGCTCGGGTGCAATCTTGTCATATATCATGTGCCACGCCATGAACCGGAGCTTCATCAGCGTGATCGCGGGCGGCTTCGGGGCACAAGCCGCAACGGCGGGCGGCGAGACCGGCGAGCAGCGCCCCTGGAAGCGCGGCTCGGCCGAGGACGCCGCGTTCCTGATGGGTCAGGCCGAACAGGTGGTCATCGTCCCGGGCTATGGCATGGCCGTTAGTCAGGCGCAGCATGCGCTGCGCGAGATGGGCGACCTGCTCAAGGAAGCGGGCGTAAGAGTAAAATATGCCATTCACCCAGTCGCTGGCCGCATGCCGGGACACATGAATGTGCTGCTCGCCGAAGCCAACGTCCCATATGACGAGGTATTCGAGCTTGAGGACATCAACTCCGAGTTTGCGCAAACCGATGTCGCGTTTGTGATCGGCGCCAACGACGTCACCAACCCGGCCGCAAAGACGGACAAGTCGTCGCCCATCTACGGAATGCCCGTGCTCGACGTGGAGAAGGCCAAGACAGTTTTGTTCGTGAAGCGATCGATGGGCGGTGTCGGCTATGCCGGCGTCGACAACGACGTGTTCTACATGGAGAACACGATGATGCTCCTCGGCGACGCGAAAAAGATGGTCGAAGAGATCGTGAAGGCCACGGCGCGATGAGCTCGCGTACAGAGTATATATGTTCCGGGGCTGCCAAGCTCCCACACGTCCGCGTGGGATTTCGCGAGCGCCTGTTCTGGGTCGGTAACGCGAATAGGCGGTTCAAGTCGACCTTTGCATCTCCAGGCGAGGTGCCCTCTTCCATCCGGTCTGCTTACGTTGCCCGCGCCGTCTCCAGCGACGTCTTTCCGATCGCCGCGAACGACCGGAGTCATCACGCTACCGTCCTCACGCGCCTTTTGCTCCCGCTCACCGGAGACGTCCTATGACCGACCTCGACACCTTTCGTACGACGACCCGCGCCTGGCTCGCGGAAAACTGCCCGCCCGAGATGCGCGAGCCGGTTCAATCGGAAGCGGACATTTGCTGGGGCGGGCGCAACTACGACGCGAGCACTAACCCGCCCCAAGGAGCCTGGCTGAAGGCAATGGGCGAGCGCGGCTGGACGGTGCCCGACTGGCCAACCGGATATGGCGGCGGCGGGCTAAGCTCCGCCGAAACCAAAGTGCTGCGCGAAGAGATGGCCGCGATCCGAGCGCGAAACCCCCTCAACAGCTTCGGCATATCCATGCTCGGCCCGGCGCTGCTGAAATACGGGACAGAGGAGCAGAAAAAGGAGTACCTGCCCCCGATCGCGCGCGGGGAAATCCGCTGGTGCCAAGGCTATTCGGAGCCCAATGCCGGCTCCGACCTCGCGGGATTGCAGGCTTCGGCCGTTTCCGACGGCGACGATTACATCGTCACCGGGCAGAAAGTGTGGACCTCCTACGCCGACAAGGCCGACTGGATCTTCTGCCTCGTCCGCACGAGCAAGGAATCGAAGCAGGGCGGCATCAGCTTCGTGCTGTTCGACATGGCCTCGCCCGGCGTGTCCACGAAGCCGATCCTGCTCATCTCCGGCTCCTCGCCCTTCTGCGAAACGTTCATGGACGGGGTCCGCGTGCCCAAGCGCAACCGGGTGCACGAAGAGAACAAGGGCTGGGACGTCGCTAAATACCTGCTCGGGCACGAGCGCGAGATGATCAGCGGCATGGGGCTGGGCGGCCAGGGCGAGAACCCGCTGATCGCCGGCGCGCTGGCCACGGTCGGCGTGGATCATGACGGCCGCCTCGCCGACCCGCTGCTGCGCGGGCAAATCGCGCTGTTCGAAGTCCGCGCCAAGGCGTTTCGCGCGATGAGCGAGCGGTTCATCGACGAGCTGAAGGCGGGCAAGGCGCACCCGGCCCAGCCAAGCATGATGAAATATTACGGCACGGAGCTGAACAAGGCGCGCCATGAGTTGATGATGGCCGCCGGCGGGTCGGACGCGCTGGAATGGGAGAGCGACCACTCGAACGGCGGCGCGGCCCCGCGCGCGTGGCTGCGGACCAAAGCCAATTCGATCGAAGGCGGGACGAGCGAGATCCAGCTCAACATCATCGCCAAGCGCATCCTGGAACTGCCAGGGGCGTAGGCGCTCGGGGAGCATGCGCTCCCGCGAAGGCGGAAGCCCAGAGACATAGGCGAGGCGGTGGACCCACTGGGTTCCCGCCTTCGCGGGAACACAAGGACGTCCAATGCCCCTCTACCTGACCGAGGACCAATCCACTCTCCAGGACACGATCCGCGGCTTCGTCGCCGACGCCGCGCCAGTAT
>CAXTTU010000278.1:0-4589 GCA_964247225.1 uncultured Sphingomonas sp.
GCAGGATCGCGTCCGCCGCCCCGCGCTCGGCGCTCTTGATGTTCACCTCCGGCTCGATGATCGGCATCAGCCCGGCGGCGTTGACCTGGTGCGCGACCTCGAACTGCTGCTTGACCACCGCCGCGATCCCGGCGCGGTTGGCGAGGTTGATGACCGAACGCTCCTTGGTCCCGAACACACCGAGCGCCTTCGCGCGCGCGAGCAGCGCGTCGAGGCCCGGCATCGGCTTCATCAGCTGAACGCCGTCCGCCTCCGACTCCAGCCCCTTGTCGATCTTGAGGAACGGCACCACGCCCTTGTCGGCGAGCGCGGTCGGGACCGGCTTGCCCGCCGCCTGGCCATCCATCGTCCGCTCGAACAGGATCGCGCCGATCACCTTGTCGCCGGTGAAGGCGGGCGAGGTGATGATCCTGACGCGCATCTCGTGGATCAACGCATACATCCCTTCCTCGTCCGACCACGCGCTTTCGGAGACGCCATAGCCCGCCAGCGCCTTGGGCGTGGACCCGCCGCTCTGGTCGAGTGCGGCGATGAAGCCGTGACCCTCGTGCATCTTGGCGGTCATCTCGGCGATGTTCATGGCAGCGGGCCTCCCTGGCAGGGTGATTTCCCGCGGTCGTTAGCGGGCGCGCGCGCGTGGGGCAACGGGCGCGGTTGACGCGCGCCCGGCGAGGCTGTTCATTGTCGAAACGCGGATGGGGAGCGGGATGGTGAAGAGCTGGATTGCGGGGGCGGCGCTGGTGCTCGCGGCCGGGGCGAGCGACGCGAAAACGCTACAGGTCGGCGATGTGGCGCCCGACTTCAGGCTGAAGCTGGTCGACGGCTCGACCGTGTCGCTCGCGGAGCTGCGCGGACAAGTGGTGGTGCTCAATTTCTGGGCGACGTGGTGCGTGCCGTGCCGCAAGGAACTGCCGCTGCTCGACGGCTACTATCGCGCGCAGAAGCCGTACGGCCTCCGCGTATTCGCGGTCACGACCGAGGACTCGGTGCCCAACTACCAACTCAAGCCGTTGTTCGGCGCGATGGCGATCCAGCCGGTGCGCGCACTGAAGGGGCCGTATCAGGTGATGACCGGCGTGCCGACCAACTACGTCATCGACCGCTCCGGCCATGTCCGGTACGCCAAGGCGGGCGCGTTCGATCTCGACGCGCTGAACACGATTCTGGTGCCGCTGCTGAGAGAGCCCGCACCACCCGCCGGTTAGCGGGTCAACGCGGCGACTCCGGGCAGTTCCTTACCCTCCATCCACTCAAGGAATGCCCCGCCTGCGGTCGACACGAAGGTGAAGTCGCCCGCTACCCCCGCCTGGTTGAGCGCGGCCACCGTGTCGCCGCCACCCGCGACCGACACCAGCCCGCCGCTCACCGTCAACGCCGCCGCCGTGCGCGCGAGAGCTACGGTCGCGGCGTCGAACGGCACCGTCTCGAACGCGCCCAGCGGACCGTTCCACACCAAGGTGCGGCAGGTCTTGAGCACATCGCCCAGCGCCTCGGTCGCGGCCGGACCGATGTCGAGGATCATCTCGTCTGCAGCGACCTCGTGGACGTTGACTGTGCGCGTCGGCGGGTTGGCGCGGAACTCGCGCGCGACCACCACGTCATACGGCAGGTGAACGGTGCAGTTCGCGCGCTCCGCCGCCGCCATGATCTCCTCGGCGGTGCCGGTCAGGTCATGCTCGCACAGGCTCTTGCCGACGTCGACACCGCGCGCGGCAAGGAACGTATTGGCCATGCCGCCACCAATGATGAGGTGATCGACCTTGGCGACGAGGTGCTTGAGCACGTCGAGCTTGCTGGACACCTTCGCGCCACCGACCACCGCCGCGACCGGGTGCTCGGGCGTGCCGAGCGCCTTTGCGAGCGCGTCGAGCTCCGCTTCCATCTGCCGCCCAGCATAGGCGGGCAGCCGGTGCGCCAGCCCCTCGGTCGAGGCATGGGCGCGGTGTGCGGCGGAGAAGGCGTCGTTGACGTACAGGTCGCCGAGCGTCGCCATGCGCTCGATCACTTCCGGGTCGTTCTTCTCCTCCCCGGCAAAGAAGCGCGTATTCTCCAGGATCGCGATGTCGCCCGGTCGTAGTGACGCCACCGCGTCCTCCGCCCCGTCCCAGTCGATGAACCGCACCTCGCGCCCGAGCAGCGCGGAGTAGGGCCGGGTTAGCAGCGCCAGCGACAGATTGGGATCGCGCTTGCCCTTGGGCCGCCCGAAATGCGCGAGCAGCAGAACGATCGCGCCACGGTCGGCAAGCTCGGTGACGGTCGGCAAGGTCGCGCGCAGCCGCGTGTCGTCGCTGGGCGCGCCGTCCTGCATCGGCACGTTCAGGTCCTCACGCACCAGCACACGCTTACCCGTAACGTCGCCCATATCGTCGAGAGTCTTGAACGGCTTACCGGTCATTGTTCCACCTCGATCACATCACCCACCGCGATCCATTCGCCCGCCAGCACCCGCGCGCAGGCGCCGCCGCGCCAGTCGGGGATCAACGCTGCGAATAGCCCCGGCACCACCGCGTCCATCCGCGCGCACGGGTCGTCCTCGACCGTCACCTCCAGCACGACGTCGCGCCCGATGCGGAGCCGCGCGCCCGGCACCTGCGGCAAGTCGAGCCCGTCGACGAGCAGGTTGCACCGCCGCTCCCACCAGGGCAGCAACACGCCTAACTCGGAGGTCGCCGCCTCCCAGTCGCCGCGCTCCATCAGCGTCACCTGCCGCCGACCACGACCTCCGGGCTTCAGCCGCCCGCGACAATCGCCGACGATGCCGAGGTCGGTCGTCACCTCGCTTTGGTCGAGCAGCACCATCGGCGCGCGAGGAGCAGGCTTGCGCGCGATCCCGGAGAGGACGCCCACACCGGCAACCGCCCGCGACAACGGTCCCGGGCGCTCGATCGTCATCTACAGCAGCGCCGCCATCGCCTTGGCGGTGTCGATCATCCGGTTGGAGAAACCCCATTCATTGTCGTACCAGCTGACCACGCGCACCAGCTTGCCGTCGATCACCGCCGTCTCCAGGCTGTCGACGGTCGACGATGCGGGGGTATGGACGATGTCGACCGACACCAACGGCTCGTCGGAAAAGGCGAGTACGCCCTTCATCGGGCCGTCCGCCGCCGCCTTGAGCAGCTGGTTCACTTCCTCGCGCGTGGTGTCGCGACCCGGCGTAAAGGTCAGGTCGACAAGGCTGCCGTCCGGCACCGGGACCCGGATCGCGGAGCCGTCGAGCTTGCCCTTCAGCTCGGGCAGCACCTCGCCCACCGCGCGCGCCGCGCCGGTGGTGGTCGGGATCATGCTCATCGCCGCCGCCCGCGCGCGGCGCAGATCGGGGTGGATCTGGTCGAGGATCTTCTGGTCGTTGGTATAGGCGTGGATCGTCGTCATCAGCCCGCGTTCGATGCCGATGCTGTCGTTGAGCACCTTGGCGACGGGCGCGAGGCAATTGGTCGTGCAGCTCGCATTGGAAACGACGACATGCTCGGCGGTGAGCTTGTCGTGGTTGACCCCGTACACCACCGTCAGATCGACGCCCTTGGCGGGCGCGGAGATGAGCACGCGCTTCGCCCCCGCGTCGAGATGCTTGCCCGCACTCGCGCGGTCGGTGAAGAAACCGGTGCATTCCATCACCAAATCGACGCCCAGCTCGCGATGCGGCAAATTGGCGGGATCGCGCTCGGCGGTGACGCGGATGCGCTTGCCGTCGATCACGAGGTCGGTGCCCTCCGCCGAGACCTCGCCCGGGTACTTGCCGTGAACCGAGTCGCGGCTGAACAGCCAGGCGTTCGATTTGGCGTCGGCGAGATCGTTGATCGTCACCAGCTCGAGCCCCGTGTCCCCCAGTTCGAGCATCGCGCGCGCGACCAGCCGCCCGATCCGGCCGAAGCCGTTGATCGCCACCTTCACCGTCATGTTCCTGCCTCCCGCATCGCCCGTTCCCGACGGGCCACCAATGCGGCGCGTCTTTGCGGGCGGGGTTGCGCCACGTCAACCGGGGGTTGCGGGGCCGGGGTCCCGTGCTAATCCGCCGCGGATGACCGATCAGGACCAACCCACCGCGCTCGACCGCATCGACGGCGCGATCGCGCGGATCGAGGCGGCGGTGGAGGCGCGCGCACGCGCGGCCGATGCGCTCACCCGGCGGCACGCGGCGTTGAAGTCGCGAATGGCGGAGGCGGTGGCCGCGCTCGACGAGGTGATCGCGCGGGGGAGCGCGGGCTGATGGCGGAGGTTTCACTCCAGATCGGCGACCGTCGCCATCTCGTGGCCTGCCGCGATGGCGAGGAAGCGTCGGTGCGGCGGCTGGCTGCGCGGCTGGAGGAGCGCTGGGCGGGCGCGAACCGCGCGGCGGGCGGGCTGGGCGGCGAGCGGGCGATGCTGTTTGTCGCGCTGATGCTCGCGGACGCGCTCGACGAGGCGGAGAATCGGCCCCCCGAGCCGGGCGCGGCGAGCCCCGCGATGCTGGAGAAGATCGCCGACCGGCTCGAATCGCTTGCGGTCGCTCTTGAGCAATCGCCCGACAGGGCCTAACTAGGGAATGGCGGGTACTGCCCGGTACGAGCCTTTATTATCCCTGAGGCTATTCATCATCCAAGGGGGCT
>CAXTTU010000279.1:0-4583 GCA_964247225.1 uncultured Sphingomonas sp.
CCTTCATGTCGCGCCCTCTGTACCTCGCCTATGATAGCCTGACGGAGGCGTAGGACAGCTATGGTGAGCAATCGCGCTGCGCACGAGCCCCTGTTCATCGTCGAGGCCGCGCTCTCCTGCCAAGAGCTTGAGATTGCCATCGCGTACGACTGGGCCAGGCTACGCGCAGCTGTTCAGCCGGGCGGAGCGTGGCGGGAGGTAGCAATCGGCTTTGCCGCCTCGCAGCTTGCGGCGGGGATCGCGGTCGCGCCGGGCATCGTCCGGTAGACCGATGGTGGCGCACCGGCGTTGCTGATGCTGCTGATGTTCGTGCCGGGCCTGCTTGCAAACGCGGGCGCGGTCCGGCGCCAGCATCGACGATGGAGGCGGAGGACGCTGGACCGGGCCGACTCCCTACTCGCACCGCGACGATACGAGATAGGCCCGAACGGCGTGTGCGTGCTGGGCGAGACCGCCGACGCAATCTGGCGCTGGTCCGCTTTAGCGAGGTGGAGCGGAACGACGGGCTGCTGTTCTTCTGGGAAGCAGGCGAGGATGGTCGATTGTGGGTCGTCCAGCTCGTACGTCATGACGGTGCCCTGCGCGTTCAGCTTGTCGGGCCAGTCCATGACGATGCTGGCGACATCGGGCGCAGGTTCTTCATAGGCGAGCTGCTGGTAGTCGCCCATGGTCGTCGTCTCCTCGATCCGGTCCGATCAAGGCAGCTGGCTGAGGTCGATGGCCGATGGGGTCACACCGGCCCTCTTCAGTTCGAGCTTCTTGACCTTCTCGGTTGCCGTTTTCGGCAACGCCGCCATGAACTCCACGAAGCGGGGTTGGGCGAAGCGGGGCAGGTGACCGAGTGCATGGGAACGGATTGACGCGCCGGTCGGCGGCGATGCGGGGTCCGGGATGATCGCCAACATGATCTCGTCCTCGGCGCCGGCGGCCTCCGACGGAACCGCATAGGCCGCGACCTCTACCACGCCGGCCAGACGCGACATGACGCCTTCGATCTCAGTCGCAGAGACGTTCTCGCCCCGGCGTCGAATGCAGTCCTTGATCCGATCGATGAAGGTGAAGGTGCCGTCCTCGTCGACCCGTCCGGCATCGCCGGTGTGGAACCAGAGGCCATGCCACGCCTCCACCGTCTTTTCCGGCTGGTTGTGATACCCGGCCATGAACGCGTGGCCCAGTTTCGGGCGGACCACGATCTCGCCGATCTCTCGCGCTCCGACCGGCAGGCCGGTCCCGATATCCCGGATTTCCACCTCGAAGTATTTCGACCAGACCTTGCCGCACGAGCCCGGCCGAGGGTCGTTCCGGTCGACGAAGAGCGGGATGTTGCACTCCGTCATGCCGAACCCGCTCATCACCTCGCGGATGCCGAAGCGCTGGCGCCACATCCGGTCGTGATCCGGATGGTTGGGCGCGGTCGAGAGCAGGCGCAGGCGATGATCCTTGTCGTCGGGCGTTTCGGGCTGCGCCGCCATGTACGCGTTGATGATGCCGAGCGTGTTGGTGACGGTGGCACCGCTAGCGCGGATGTCGCTCAGCCAGGACGAGACCGAGAACCGCTCCGCCACCGTCGCGGTCGCGCCGACGATCAGGACCGCGCCGAATTGGATCATCAAGGCGTTCACATGGAAGAGGGGCAGGCAAATGTAATAATGATCGTCCGCTCCGATCCCGACATTCTGGACGCTGCCGAGGCTGAACAGGAAGCAGTGGGCATGTGGCATCAGGACGCCCTTGGGCGGCCCCGTCGTGCCCGACGTGTACATGATGCCGGCGAGGTCCGTCGCGGCCGGGAACGGACCCTCGTACGGCGGCGCATCACGCCACCCCTCAAACGGTGGCGCTCCGGCCGTGTCGTCCGCCGCACCGCCGACGATCAGGACGTGTTCGAAGGCGGGACGTTCGCTGCCGAGGTCCGCGAGGCGCCCGAGCAGTGAGTGGTCAACGATCAGGACGCGCGGCTCCGAGTCGCGGAGCGGGTGAAGCAAGAATTGGCCGATCAGCTCCGGGTTGAGGAACACGCAGGTGGCGCCGAGGCGCCCCAGTCCCGCCCAGGCGCGAATGAAATCCAGTGAGTTCGGGATCAGGATAGCGACGCGGTCCCCTGGCCTGACTCCCATGTCCGCCAGCATTCCCGCCACTCGCGCAGCCTGATCGGCGAGTTGAGCGTAGGACAGAAACTCACCGCCCGCCATCGAGACGGCTGTGGCGTCGCCCATCGCGAGGGCCTGTTCCGCGATCACTCGCGGGAGCAGCCAGGCGGTCGGATCGTCGATGCCGGAGTACATAGGTAAGCCTTTTGAAGGAAAAGCTGCTCGTCGGTCAGCAGGACCTCTCTCGCCGCGCCATCGGCTGAAAACGGGAGGAAAGGATCGGCTTACCGGTCCGAGAGTCAGGGCAAATCAGACGGTCGGGTCAGGTGTTCATGCCCCCACTCACGATGAGCACCTGGCCGCTCACGTAATCGCTTTCCGGAATGCAGAAGAGATAGATGCTGCCGGCGGCCTCCTCCGGCGTGCCGGCCCGCCCGAGCGGTATCATCGCGTTCAAGGAGTCGAGCATGGCGGCCGGAACGCCTGCCTTGATCTTGCGTCCCTCGATTTCGATTTCGGTCTCCGGATCGTCGCTCGCCTTGGTCAGCCGGGTCTCGATGAAGCCGAAGGCGACGCAGTTCACGCATACCTTGTAGCGGCCCCACTCCTTGGAAAGCGTCTTGGTGACGCCCACCAGCCCCGCCTTGGCCGCGGCGTAGTTCACCTGGCCCGCATTGCCGTTGGTGCCCGTCATCGACGAGATGTTGACCACCTTGCGGATGACCTCGCGCCCTTCCGCCGCCTCCCGCTTCTGAAAGAGGCGGATCGGCTCAGCCGCGGCGCGCAGGATGCGGAATGGTGCGATCAGATGGACGTCCAGCATCGACTGGAACTGCTCATCAGTCTGCTTGTGGATGACGCCGTCGCGGGTGTACCCGGCGTTGTTGACGATGATATCCAGCCCGCCGAACTCGCGCAGGGCGGTCTGCACGAACCGCTCGCCGAAATCGTCCGCGGTGACGTTGCCAACGCACGAAACCGCGCGGCCACCCGCTGCGTCAATAGCGGCCACGACTTCCGCAGCTGGCGCTTCGTCGAGATCGTTGACGACAACGCTCGCTCCCTCGGACGCCAGTTTCAGCGCGAGAGCACGTCCGATGCCCCGACCCGATCCTGATATGATCGCGGTCTTGCCCGACAGTTTATCCATGGCTTAAATCCTTCGCTTGCGATGGCAAAAGCACGATGGCTTCGCCGTCGAGAGTTTGCAGGTTCTTGTCGGTCCAGGTCCCGATCTTCAGCCGCGCGAGGCGAGCGCCATCCTCCTCGATGATCTCGAGGATCTCGCCTCTGCAATGCACGGTCGCGTGGATCGGCGTGATCGCCGTGAAGCGAACGCCCCAGCTCCGAAGCGCGTCGCTGGAGGTCCATCGCACCAGTGCTTGGGCAAGATACGCCATGCACAGCATGCCGTGGGCGAACACGTCGTCCATGCCCGCCGCCTTCGCGAAATCGCTGTCGATGTGCAGGGGCACATAGTCGTGTGATGCGCCTGCGAACAAGGCGAGCGTCGCGCGGGTTATCGGGCCCTGAACATAGTCCGGAAACCGGTCGCCCGGTCGCATGGTCTCGAGCGTCGGCTTAGCCTTATCCATTGACGATCACCGTCGTCGCGCTCATCTCGATGCACAGTTCGCCGGCCGCGTTGACGGCGCGCGTGTCCTGGACGATGAACTCCAGAGCGCCGCCGCGTCTCTCGTAGATGCTGCTCGTCGTCGTCGTCAACGTGAGCCGGTCCCCGGCATAGACCGGCTTATGGTAAGCATATTTCTGTTCGCCGTGACGGACGCGCGCCATGTCCACGCCGATGCCTCCCTCGGGGTCGAACACGTTGCCGCGCTTCGCCGGGGCGCTGTTGAACAGGCAGAAGAGATAGGTTGGGGGCGCCAGAACGGCGGGGTGACCAGCGGCGCGCGCGGCTTCGTCGTCGGTGTAGAGCGGGTTCGTCTCGTTCGTCGCGTGCGCGAAGAACCTCAGGAATCCACGTTCGACGTCGACGGTACGTGGTTCGGACACGACGCCGAGATGCTTGGCACGATCGATCGGCACCGGAGATCAGGCCGCTTTGCCGTAAAGCGTCACCACGCACGCACCGCCCAGGCCGAGATTGTGCTGGAGGGCGAAGCGGGCTCCTTCGACCTGACGTTTGTCGGCGGCCCCGCGCAGCTGCTGGGTCAGCTCGTAACATTGAGCGAGGCCGGTCGCGCCGAGCGGATGCCCCTTCGACAGCAACCCGCCCGAGGGATTGGTGACGTGCTTGCCGCCATAGGTATTCTGCTCGTCACGGATATACTGCTCGGCACCGCCTTCGCCGCAGAGGCCCAGCGCCTCGTAGGTGATCAGCTCGTTCGCGGTGAAGCAGTCGTGCAGCTCGACAACGGGAATGTCGTCCGGTCCCACGCCCGCCGCCTCGTATACCTGACGCGCGGCATCCTTGCTCATGTCATAGCCGATATTCTTCATCATCGAGCGCTCCTCGAACGCGCTCGGGAA
>CAXTTU010000280.1:0-4565 GCA_964247225.1 uncultured Sphingomonas sp.
AGCTGGAGGCGGAGAAGCGCGGCGCCTATGCGGGCGGGGTCGGCTATTTCTCGCCCGACGGGTCGATGGACTCGTGCATCGTGCTCCGCACCGCGGTGGTGAAGGACGGCGTCATGCACATCCAGGCGGGCGCGGGCATCGTCGCGGACAGCGACCCCGCGTCCGAGCAGCGCGAGTGCGAGGCCAAGGCTGGTGCGCTGCTCGCCGCTGCCCGCGATGCTGTCGCGCGAGCGAGCGACCTCGACTTCGGACAGTAACGGGTCACCGTCGCCACGAAGAAGGGCCGCCGCGGCATCCCGCGACGGCCCTCTACCAAATCAGACTAGCGTCAGCCCTTGATCTTGACCGGCAGATACGCCTGGTTGCCTTTGCCGCGCGTCAGCAGCAGCAACACTTCCGTCCGCCCCGCCGCCTTGGCCCCGGCCACCGCGCGCGCGAGGTCCGCACCAGTTCGGATTGGTACGCTATTGACCGCGCTGATCACGTCGCCGCGCTTCAGCCCCTTGGTGCCCGCGTCGCTTTGCGGGTCGACCGAGGCGATCACCACGCCCTGCGTCGACGTGTCGACGCCAAGCGTGCGCGCGATCGCCGGGGTGAGCGGCTGCACGGACAAGCCCAGCGCGTTGGCCGCCGCCGGCTGGCCCTGCGCGCTGTCGCCGCCGGGGATGCCGTCATCGTCCTCGCCCGTGTTGGCCGCGAGCTGATCCTCAGGCGGGCGAGTGCCGACGGTGGCGTTGACCGTCTGCGGTCGCCCGTCGCGGATGACGTCGATACGCACCGGCGACCCCGGCGCGATGTTGGCGACCTGATAGGCGAGCGTCGTGTCGGGGGTGACGGGCGTACCGTTGACGCGGGTCACCACGTCGCCCGTCCTCAGCCCCGCGCGCGCGCCCGGACCGTTCGGCTCGACCCGACCGATCACCTCACCCTGATTAACCGGGACGTTCAGCGCGGCCGCGACCTCGGTGGTCACCGGCTGGATCCCGACGCCCAGATAGCCGCGCGCGATCTTGCCACCCGAGCGCAGCTTGTCGATGATCGGCCGCGCTTCTTCGGCGGGAATAGCGAACCCGATACCGATATTGCCGCCAGACTGCGAATAGATCTGCGAATTGATGCCGATCACGTCGCCGTTGAGGTTGAACATCGGGCCGCCGCTATTGCCCTGGTTGATCGCGGCGTCGGTCTGGATAAAGCGCTCGTTGCCGCCCAGCCCGGTCGTACGATGCAACGCGGAGATGATGCCCGCGGTCACCGTGCCGCCCAGCCCGAACGGCTGGCCGATCGCGACCACCCAGTCGCCCACGCGGCTGCGAGTCGAGTCGCCGAACTTGACGAACGGGAGCGTTCCCGGCGCGTCGATCTTGAGCAGCGCAAGGTCGGACGCCTGGTCGCGCCCGATCAGCCGCGCCTTGTACTCGCGCCGGTCCGCCAGCGTGACGGTGATCGACTCGACGGTCGCACCCTTCGCGCCCGCCGCGATGACGTGGTTATTGGTGACGATATAGCCGTCAGGCGAGATGAGGAAGCCCGAGCCCAGCGACTGCGCCTCGCGCGTCACCGGCTGGCCGTCACCGCCGCCGCCAAACTGCTGCCCGAACAGGTCGCCGAACGGCGTGCCCGCGAACGGGTTCGCCTGCGCGGTCTGGGTGATCCTCTGCGCAGTGGAGACGTTGACCACCGCGGGCTGGAGCTTCGCGATCATGTCGGCGAAGCTCATCGGCGCACCCGCCTTGGGGGCGACCGCCTGGATCGCGCCCGGCTCGTTCTGCGCAGTCTGCGCGGTGGCGGGCTGCTGGGTCGCGACGGTAACGGCGGCCCCGCCGAGCAACAGGGCGCTGGTAAGAGCGTAGGCGTAACGCACTATGGCTGGTTCCTTCTGGTTCGCAGTGCCTGCGAGACTTTGAGCTGACCGATAGATGGGAGCGCCTGAACGCCGTTTGAATACCGGGCCCGTCGCGTCACCGTCCGCGCCCCTCGAACTGCTTGAGATAGGAGTTCTCGGGCGACAGGATCACCGAGGTAGAGCCCTTGGCAGGCGAGCCCGCGGGCGCGGGGCCGAAGGTGCGCTGGTACGACTGCATCGCGCGGTAGAAGTCGTAGAACTCGGGGTCCTTGCCGAAACTCTGCGCATAGACCTGCGCCGCGGTCGCGTCCGCGGTGGCGCGGATGATCTGCGCTTCCTTCTGCGCCTGCGCGGTGATCGTCGCCGCCTGCTGACGGCGCGCGGTGATCATGCGGTTATACGCGCTCTGCAGCGGGCTGCCGCTGGGCAGATCAGCATGCTTGATCCGCACGTCGACGATCTGAACGCCATATTGCGACGCCGTCCGCTGCAGCCGCGCCTGGATCGCCTGCATCACCCGGTCGCGCTGCGGGCTGAGCAACACCGCGAAATTGTGCTTGCCCAGCTCTCCCCGGATCGCGGAGGCGAGCAGCGGCACCAGCGCTTCGGTCACCCGCTGCTCGCTGCGGGCGGTCTTCACCATCAACAGCGGGTTGACGATGCGGAACCGCGCAAAGGCGTCCACCTCCAGCCGGAGCTGGTCGGCGGACAGCACCTGCTGGTTCTCCGCGTCCGCGTCGAGGACTTGCTTGTCGACCCAGACCAGCCGGTCGAAGAACGGCACGCGCGCGATCAGCCCCGCGCCGGTATCGCCGAACGATTCGCCCGGGCGGTACGCATTATAGACGCCCGTGGGGCGCTCCAGCCGGAGCACCACCGCCTGCTCGGTTTCCGGCACGATCGCGAAGGTCGCCGCGGCCAGGATGATGAGCAGCAGCGCGGCAATGCCGAGCACCACCGGGTTGCGCCACAAGGTCGCGCTCATCGTCCGGTCACCGTCGCCGTGCCCGCATCGGCAGGCTGGTCGGGCAGCCGCTTCATCCGGTCGAGCGGGAGAAACGGCGCAACGCCCGGCGTCTCGACGATCGTCTTGTCGGTATTGGCAAGCACATATTCCATTGTCTCATAATACATACGCCGCCGCGTCACCTCGGGCGCGAGCTTGTATTGCGCATAGACCTTGTCGAACGCCGCCGCCTCGCCCTGCGCGGCCGCGATCCGCTGCTGTGCCTCGGCCTGCGCGTTGTTGCGCAGGGCCACCGCGTTCTGCTGAGCGGCGGACACGTCCTTGAACGCTTCGTTGACGTCGCGCGGCGGGTCCGCCTGCTTGATCGCCACGCCCTCGATATGGACGCCCGAGCGATAGCCGTCGAGGATCGCCTGCGTCCGCTCCTGAACCTCGGTCTGGATGCGGTCGCGCCCGCGGCCGAGCGCTTCGTCCAGGCCGATATTCGCGACCACTTCGCGCATCGCGCTTTCGGCGGAAGCGCGAACGGTCTCGACCGGGTTCTTGATCTGAAACACGAAATCCTCAGGATTGCTGATGTTCCAGCGCACGGAGTAGGCAAGGTCGATGATGTTCTGATCGCCCGTCAGCATCAGGTTCTGCCCACCCGAGGGCGGGAAATCGTCGGTGCGGATGTTCTGCACATCCACCTTGGCCACGCTCGCAAATGGGGCGGGCAGCGTCCATTGCACGCCGGGATCGAGTGTGCGCTCATACCGGCCAAAGGTGGTGACCACGCCCCGCTGCTCGGGACGGATGGTGTGGATCGAGGTCCCGACGAGCCACAGCATTGCGAGCAGCGCCGCGCCGATCGCCCACAGCGCGCGCGGGTTCGCGCCGTGCGGCAGCAACGGACCGCCGCCACCGCCGCCGCCCGGGCGCGCGCGCTTCAGGAACTCGTCCAACGCGGTCGGCTTGGTTCCTTTGGGGGGCACGGCCCAAGGATTGCGCGGGCCACCGCCGCCTCCGCCCGCGCCCCCACCGGCTCCGTCGCCCCAGGGTCCGTTGCTGTCCGCGCGAAAGGTGGGCGCCTGCTCGGACGGGCGCGTGGGTCGTGTCATACCAGTCTTTATAAGGGGGCGTTGCCGGAAAAACAGTGGCAAGCGCCCACCGCCACCCTAGATGCGCAGGCGATGAGTGATGCTTTGCAATCCGCGTTACTGGCCGTCGCCGGTGGCCGTGCGCAGGCGCGGCTGACCGGCACGCGCGCGGAGGTGATGCTCGACGTCACGGGACTCGACGAGGCCGAACGCGCGAGGTTGGATTTGGAAGTGCGCAACACGGCGTTGACCGTGCCCGGCGTGGGAGACGTGCGGATAGCGCAAACCAGCGAGCGTGTCGGGCGTACGCTTATTGCGGTCGCGAGCGGCAAGGGCGGGGTCGGCAAGTCGACGGTGTCCGCCAATCTCGCGGTCGCGCTGGCGCGGATGGGCAAGGGTGTCGGGCTGGTCGACGCGGACATCTACGGCCCCTCGCAGCCGCGGCTGATGGCGGCGGAGGGCGTCCGTCCCGAAGCGCGCGGCAAGCAGCTCATCCCGGTCGCGACCCGTTGGGGCGTGCCGATGCTGTCGATGGGGCAACTGGTCGAGCTTGGCCGCGCGCTGGCGTGGCGCGGGCCGATGGCGGCGGGCGCGCTGGGGCAGCTGGTCGACGCGGATTGGGGCGCGACCGACCTGCTGATCCTCGACCTGCCTCCCGGCACCGGCGATGTGC
>CAXTTU010000281.1:0-1621 GCA_964247225.1 uncultured Sphingomonas sp.
GTCCTGCGCCGGTCCCGCGCTCGCCGGCCGGTCGGGCGCGGGGTGGCTGAAGCACGCCGCGTCTTGGTCCGCGCTGCCGTCGATCTCAGTGTCGACGAAGTGCCACGCCGCCGTCTCGCGATGGCCGTGGCCGCGGTAGGCGTCCGCCCAGGTCGATTCCGACGCCATGTCGTGACCGGTCAGCGGGTCGGTGTCGGACGCGAGCAGCGCGTCAACCTTGGCGCGCACGACCGGGGTGAGCTCCGCGCGGGCGATGTCGGCGACGATCTCGTGGCCTTCGTAGCCCCAGGCCAGCGCGGGCGATGGCAAAGCGACGGACGCCGCCACGAGCAGAGTGACGAGGCGCTTCATGCGACCTCGGTTGCCAGCCGGGTGGGACGCCCGCAAGTCGGCGCTGAACATTGGTCCGGAATCGCATAGCCATATGGCCGTGACATCGCGTGTTCGCCCCCTTGCGGGGTGAAACGAAACGGCAGTCGCCCCTGTTCGGAACACTCAACCTGCCTTGGGCGAACGGGCGTGGCGTTTCGCCTACCCGATCATCACGCCTTTCCAGTCGCGACGCTTGCGAGGCCGATCCATGGACTTAGCAGCGGGAGGTCGCACAGGCTCGATCCCCTGCTCGCCAATGCTGCGGAGCCGGTTCCGCCCGCGCGCGACGCGGCTCTTGTAGGTGCCCTCGGGAATGGCAAGCCTGGCCGCCGCCTCCTCGATCGTCGCGCCCTCGCTCGCCAGCAACACCGCGTCGCGCTGCTCGCCCGTCAGCTCGCCGATCGCGCGCTGCACCTCTTGGAGCTCCACCGCCCGGCTCTGGCTCTCGGCGACGCCGAACAGGCGATCGAGCGCGTCCTCGGGAAGGTCGGCTTGAAACCGCGCCCGCCTGCGGCCCGAAAGGAAGCTGTTGCGCATGATCGTGCGCGCCCACGCGCCAAGACTGGTTCCCGCCTCGAAGCGATGCCGCGCGGCCCAGCACTTCAGCATGGTTTCCTGCAGCAGGTCGTCCGCGTCCGCGTGCTGCCCCGTCAGCCGCCGTGCATAGGCGGCGAGAGTTGCGGCCTGCCCCGCCAGCGCAGCCGCGAACGCCGCATCGGGCAAGGCCCGGATCGGACCGGGCAGCGCGCTGTCCGATCCCGGAAGCCCCGCCTCCGGCTGTTCGTCCTGGTCCGCATCGTCCGCCAAGCGTCGCCTGTTCCGCTGCGCGCTCGTCCGGGAACGCTGAACCGCGCTCAACAGGCATGACGATCCATATGTCCGTCGCATGGTGCGGCCCGTGCCCGGAAGCGGATGGGACGAAGCCGACGCCGGCTCGGTCGAGCAAGCGGCTCCTCCTCTGAACGGAGGGGATGCGCCCATCCAGCCGCTCCGACGAAGGTCCAAACCCAGTCCGTGTGGCCGTCCAAACCCCACCCGGGGATGGGCCCGATCTGGCGAGATAGGCCATCATATAGCGTTATGCCGGTGCCGAACCACGGCCAGGACGGCTGCCGTCGGGACAACCAGCGCTGCGATTAAGAGCACTCGACCCACGCCCCGATCTAAACGGAACGTCAATCCTCAAAGTAGTAAGGCTCTCGAGTCAGTCACGGAGTTTCGCATGACCTGCCCTATATGCGGACAATCC
>CAXTTU010000281.1:1631-4559 GCA_964247225.1 uncultured Sphingomonas sp.
GGTCGACCCGCATCACGACCACATGCTTGAATTCACCAGGGATTGTCTCGAGCGCCTTGTCCGCCCGGTGTCGCCGGATCAGGTCCATTGCGCACGCGGATCTGTTCGACGCACCGACCCTGACATGCGCGAGGTGCTGCGCTTCGCCGACAAGCGTGAGATGTGTCAGCCCTGCAACACTCTCGAGTGCGCTTGGAAGGAGAACAGCAGAAGAGGAGCGGCCGTCGAAGGCTTCCTGCCCGACCACTTCTCACTGCATCCGGACGAAATTCGTCGAGTGCGTGGGTTGCGGCTCCCTCACGGCGATAAGGCTGTCGGCGACGCGCTGCGCGCGATCTGGAGGCGCGAACGGCTTCATCATGCGCGCCGTAGAAGGCACGCCCTAGTCCTCGCCAAAAAGCGGTTCGGACGATGGAGGGTGACGGGAAGCTGGAGCTGACGCAAGCGAAGTCCTTCCATCAACGGCTATAGAGCGCGCAGTGTGCTGCATCGGCCGCCAGACCAGCAGCGAAAAGCCATGCCGACTTCCCGCGCCGGTCCAGGACCTGACCAAGAGCAGCCGTCACCGAAGCTCGATCGCTTAATACAAACGCTGCAAGCAGAAGCGAACAACGTCGCGGACGTTCAAGCCGACTTGCTCTACGGCTCCGAGCGTCAGCGTTGGTGGTGCTATGACCGCCGTGGCTTCATCGCAAGAAAGCGGTGGCGACGGCCGACCGTCGGAGGCCATCCTGCTCATGTCCTTGATCCGCCTGTGGCGACGCTGGCGCTCAACGTCCACGGCGAGTTGCCCGCGCGGCGCAGGTCGCCCGCACCGACGCCACCATACGACATCATCTCGCCCGTTCGCGCCTCGAGGCGGGCGAACCTTGGCCCTGGCCGCCGCTCGCTCCTGCGGTCACCGACGTGCTAATGGCGATCAAGCGCCTCCACGCGGAGTGCCTACAAAGATCTTAGCCTCGAGACCACGGACGGCGGCCCCGGTATCCGATCAAAACTTCGTGATCCGGCCAGGCTTCTGCCTAGACGAGCGTGCCAATAGAGAAGCCGCCGGGCTGTCGTTCGCGGCCGACCAGGCCCACTCTCGGGCGGCGGCATCTAGCTCGCGGTCGCGACGTCGGGCGGGCTGCTCGCGCGGGCATCGCTCCCTGCGGCAATGGACATCGAACGATCCACATCGGACGGATCCGAAGGCGAACCCGTCATGGCGGTAGCTTGCCGAGCCGTGCAGTGGCAAGTGGCAAGCAGGTCGGGCGCGGTCGTCATGGCCTGACGCCGCGTTCCCGTGCGTGTCCGTCAACACAGTCGGCGCCGACTCGGTCGATGGCGGACTGCAGGCGAGTCGTCGCGACCGCCTCGCCGGACCGGTCAAGCAGCGCCAACGCCATCCGCATCAGCGTCACGGCGACGCGAACGCCCCGCCCGTGTTCATGATCAATCACCGCTCCGTCGGCGTCGTCGCGCATCTTCCAATATCACTCCCCTGAACTCTCCCGTTGTCTCATTCCGCAGCGACGCTCCGGTCGCCCGCGAGGACGTGCGACCGGCGCAGCCAGCCGACCATCCCGCGCTGCACGAGCCACAGCGCGCCGGCCAGGACCAGCGACCGCCAGCCCTCCGCCAACCAGAGCGCGAGACGACCGTGATCGTGCAGCAGGTCGAGCGCCAGCCTGAAGCAGACGAAGATCATGCACAGCCTCAACACGACGTATAGGCCATCGAACAACCACAGCTTCACCCTGCTCGTCGCGGGGTGCCACAGCGTCCACGCGAGCAGCGCCGCCGGGGCGAGGATGGCACCCCAGGGCGCGGCCGTCGTGCCGACGTTCGTTTCCACCAGGCAGTAGGCGCAGAAGCCGACCCCGTACCAAACGCCCGCCGTCACCGCGGCGCGCCAGAAGCCGATGCGGCCGAGCAGCGTGGTGAACAGCTGGCCGAACATGAGACCGATCAGGACGGGCATGGCGTCGAGCTCCGGTCAGAAGGCGGCGCGGGCGGACTTGGGCGCGATCCGGTCCGCCTCCGCCATCACCGCGGCGTCGTCGGCCTTGGACGCGCGCAAGCCGCGCATGGCGCTGATCGTGGCGTTCGTTCCGATATCGGTAAAGATGATTGGCCCGTCGCTCAGCCCGCCCTGCCCGCACCTGTAGCCCGGGTCGCACCACTTGCCGGACCGGACGGTCCCGACCGTCGGTCGACCATACTTCGTCTCGACCTGCCTCATCACGTCGGCGGTCGCGAAGCGGTCCCCCGGCAAGTGCAGCGACAGCTCGTCAACGACGGAGCCGCCCGCCGGTTGAGCGAAGAAGATGCTGAGCTGCTCTCCGCCGCGCCCATCGCAGGTGATCTCGGCCACGGCCGTGTCCTTGTCGAAGAACTCGGCCCGACCCCGCCGCTTGTCCACCTCCTTGGCCACGGCATCGGCGAAGGACTGCTCTCTCATGCCCTGATCGTGGCAGAGGTATCCGGCGTCGCGCAGCGCGGCCGTCGCCTGCTCCAGCGGCATGCCGAGCCGGACCCCGGCGACGTCCATCGACATCACGCCGGCGCGGGCCGGAGCGCCGACCGCCGTCGGTCGGGCTTGCTGCGGCGGGGCGGCCAGAGCCGCCGAGGATGCGGTCAGCGCCGCGATCGAGATCACCTTCATCATCATCGTCGTGTTCTCCCTTGTTGATCGTTCCAGACCGTTGCTCAGCGCAGCACCAGCGTCATAAATCCGGCGGTGTCGGTCGCGCCCGCGGCGTTGCCGGCGTCGAACGCGCGCACGATCTCGAGCCGCAGCGACGAGGCGGGCGACAACGCGCGCGACCAGCCGAGCTCGGCGTCGAGTTCGCGGGCGGCGGGCGACAGGTCCACGGACCGGCGCTCCTGCATCAGCGCGCCCGTGATCAGGTCGTAGGTCGCGGGCACGAGCAGGTCCGCGCGGGC
>CAXTTU010000282.1:0-4538 GCA_964247225.1 uncultured Sphingomonas sp.
GTCCACCGCTTCGGTCCCGAGCGGCCCCTGGTTGAGGTTGGTCTCCGTGTGCATTACCGGCAGCGCATAGCGGTCGTGATATTGCCGGGTGATCTCGCAATAGCCGAAGATCTCGCCCGAGGGCCGCGTACCGCCATCCGCCGCCACGAGATGCTCGTTGGTGACGTAATAGTCATTGCCCATGATGCAGTGTTGCTTGAGACGATTGCCCAGGAAGAAGTGGTACTCGTCCCGCGTCATGCCGTTGTCGAGCAGATACTCGTACATCTCCGAATCGACCCGGCGACCATAGTTGAGGTCGAGCGACAGGAAGCGCATCGAGTTAAACAGCTCGGCGGGGGCGATCGCGGCCGGGTTCTCGGCGTGGAAATATTCCGACGACTCGCTCTGGATGAAGATCGCGTCGGGACGGACCTCGAGGATCGCCTGCATCGCCAGCACGTTCGCCTTGACGATGTGCTTCAGGGCGGTGACGAAGCCCCCATCGGTCGTCATCTGTTCGTTCCACCAGCCATAGCGGGCGGAGAACATCGCGCAGATATACATCTCGTTGACGGGCGTGTAGAGCTGCACCCACGGGAACCGCTCCGCGAACGCGCGCGCATATACCGCGAACAGGTCGGGGAAATCCGGGTTCTGGAAATTGCCGATCCAGTCGGGGACGCCGAAATGGCAAAGGTCGGTGATCGGTGAGATGTTGCGCCGCATCAGATCGGCATAGGTCTGGTCCGCGAACGACCAGTCGTACTTGCCGACACCTTGCCATGTCGTGTGGATCGGCGGACCGTAGCGCAGGTGCTGGATGCCCATGTCCTGCACGAGCCGGAAATCCTCGCGCCAATGCTTGTAATGGCCACAGACGTCCATCTCGTCGACGCGGGTGCGCCCGCCCCCGATCGTGGGCACGCTGTTCTCGATGCCGGTGGCGAACATGAAGGCGCTGGTGATGGTTTGACACTCCGGTCGCAGTCAGTGGGGCACAACGCGCAAGCGCGCGATGGGTCCCGCCGTGAAGGAAAGTTCAGGCGCGCGCGTCGCCGAGCACGCGCGCGATCCCGAACGAGGCGATGAGGTAATGGAGCGCGCCCCACAGCCCCACCGCATAGGCGAGCAACTCCCCCTGCCGCGTCGCAAGCAGCACCGCCGCCTTGCACGCGACGTCACGCACCGCCGCCGCGCCTGCCGGGGCCGCCCCACCCGGGCAGGCGACGCCGAACGCATGCGCATCCGCGCTCCATAGCCCGGTCACGCCCGCCCCCAGCCCCGGCGCACCCGGATGCGCGAAGTGGAATGCGGCGAGGTGGTCGATGATCCATCCCGTGATCGGCGGCCCGCCGCCCAGCGCGACGAGGTTCAGGACCAGCAGCAGCACTGCCGTCGCGGTCGCGCGCCGCGCGGGCGACGTCGCGTTCTGCACCACGGCATAGGTCGGTCCCATATAAGCGTAGGAAAAGATGCCGGGGAACGCCAACCAGATCGCCGCGGTGCGCCATGTCGTCGCGGTGAACACGCCGACGAGCAACGGATAGGCGAGCACCACCCCCAGCGCGGGGATCAGCCCGTACCACCGCGCCGCGCCGCCGCGCGCGAGCCGGTCGGCGAGGAAACCGCCGAGCAGCACCCCGATCACCTGGCTGCCCGCCCCGATCAACCCCACGATCGCGCCCACCTGCGCCTGCGTCAGCGGGAACGCGCGAAGCCAGTACGGGATGAGGAACTGCCCCCCGCCATAGCCCGCGAACGACACCAGCGTCGCGCCGAGCACCATGTTGAGCACCGACCAGCGGCCAAGCAGGAGGCGGGCGACGGCCCCGGTCTCGCGCAGCTCATGCCCGAACGATGCTTTGGGAGCAGCCCCTGCTCGACCGCCGCCCGGCTCCGACCCGCCGCGCGCGGGCTCTTTCACCAGCGCGCGGATCGCCAGCGCGACGAGCACGCCGGGCAGCCCGACCGCCATGAACGCCACGCGCCAGGAATAGTCCTGCGCCAGCCGGGTGCCGACCACCGCGCCGAGCAACGAGCCGATCGGCACGCCGAGCGACAGCACCGACAGCGCCGACGCGCGCCGCCGGGGCGGGTAATAGTCGCTGATCAGCGAATGCGCGGGCGGCAGCAGCCCCGCCTCCCCCACGCCCACGCCGAACCGGTAGGCGGCGAGCGTCGCGTACCCCCCCGCCGTTCCGCATAGCGCGGTGAACCCGGACCAGACCAGGATGGCGACCGAGATGATGTTGACCCGCGAGAAGCGCTCCGCCAGCCGCGCGATCGGCAACCCGAGCAGCGTGTAGAGCAATGCGAAGTAAAGCCCGCCGAGCAGCCCGAGCTGCGTGTCGGTGATCTTGAGGTCGGTCTTGATCGCCTGCCCGATCGAGGCGATGATCGTCCGGTCGACGAAATTGAGCGTATAGGCGAGCACCATCAGCGTCAGCATCAGCCGCCGATGGCTTGGCCGTGGGCCGGACGCCTCGCCCGCGATGCTCGCCATGCGCTCTCCCCCCGGTCGCGGGTTGTTCCGCGTCGTGGGCGACCATAGCGGCTCCGCGCCGGGATGCCACCGTCGCCGCTACGCCCCTGCCGTCATTTCAACGTCGCGAGCCAGGCGGCGATCGCCTCGCGGTCGGCGGGCTTGCCGATGGCGGGGTTGGGCATCTGCGTACCTTTGGCGACTGCCTGCGGGTTGGCGATGAACGCGGCAACCGTCGCCGTGGTCCAGACCACCCCGCTCGACTTGAGCGCCGGGGAGTAGTCATAGCCCGGCCGCGACCCCGCCTTGGTGCCGATCACCCCATACAGGTTCGGGCCTATGTCAGCGCCGCCGCCCTTTGTCGCGGAATGGCACGAGGCGCAGCGCGCGAACGCGGCGGGGCGCGCTGGCGGAGGCGTGGACGGCGCACCCGCCGCCAGCAACGGGAGCGCGACCATCGGCGCGAGCAGCCATCCACTCTTTCGAAACATCCTGCTCACTCCGTTCACGACCTCGCCGCCTTCACCGCCGCGTCGAGCCGGTCGGCATAGGCGTTCAATACCGCCGCTGTCTTGGCGACATAGCGCGTCGCGTCCGCGAAGCGCCGCTGCTCGATCGCCTCGCGCACGCCCGGCAAGGTCTTCGCGCCATAGCCGGTCAGCGTGCCGGGCGCGTACACCATGTTGCGGAACCAGGGCCGCCCGGGCAACCCCTCCGGATCGAGCAGCGTCTGGTCGATGCCGCGCAGCGCCGCCTCCACCCGCGCCTCCGCCGCCGGGGACAGCTCGCCCAGCGCATCCGCCGCCCGCGCCGAGCGCGTCAACCGCTCGGCCGCGTCCTCGAGCGGGAGAGTGTCGATCAGCGGCGTCACCCCCCGGTCGATCGGCGCGATCGTCGGGTCGTCCGCCGTCGATGCCAGCGCGAACGCACGGTCGCGGGTCAGGTCGCGCAATGCCCGGTCATGCTCGCGCTGGTCGGCGGCGAGCTTCTTGACCTCCGCGACATAGCGCGTCACCGCCCCCGCGAAGTCGCCATAGCGCATCGGCGCGCGCGGCGCGTCGGCGGCGCGGATCACCATCCGCCCGACCAGCTTGGACAGCGTCGCGCCATAGACCAGTCCCGGATCGTCGAACTGCGTCACATGGTAAAAGCTGTCATAGACCGAATGGTACGACCCGCCGCTCGCGCTCTCGCCGCCAAAACCGATATTGAGCGACGGAATGCCGAGATGCTGGAGGAACGCCGAGTAATCGGAGCCGGAGCCGAGCGCCCCGATCGGCAGGTCGCCGCCCGCCTTTGCCGCCTCCGCCGCGCCCGGCTCGACGCCGCGCGCACCACCGGTATAGGCGGCGGTACGCATTTCGGCGCGGAGTCGCTCATAGCTGCTCACCCCCGTGCGCGGGTCCGGCACGTCCCGCGCGGCGGCGTTGACGAAATGCTGAAGGTCGTGGCTCCCCTCCGCTTCCAGGAACCCGCGCCCGTTGACGTCCGAGTTGATGTACATGACCGCGTGGCGCTGGAGTTCGTCCGCGTGGGCCTCGACCCATTCGGTCGAGCCGATCAGCCCCGGCTCCTCGCCGTCCCAGCTGGCGTAGATGATCGTCCGCTCGGGCCGCCAGCCGGTGCGCGCGAGCACGCCCAACGCCTTGGCCTCGCTCATCAGCGCGACCTGCCCCGTCAGCGGATCGCTTGCGCCGAACACCCAGGCGTCGTGGTGGTTGCCGCGGATGATCCACTCGTCGGGCTTCGACCGCCCGTGCAAGGTCGCGATCACGTCGTAGACGGGCTTCAACGACCAGTCGGACTTGACCAGCAGATGCACCCGAACCGCGTCGCCGCCGCCCCAATGATAGGCGAGCGGGAGCGCCCCGCGCGCGCGACCGGTGACGACCGGCCCGCCCAGCCCCGCCATGATCCGCGTCGCGTCGACATAGGAGATCGGCAGCGCGGGGATCTTCAGGATCGTCGGCGCGGTCTCGCGCGTCAGCCGCTTCGCGTCGGCGGTCGCGCCGATGCCGGGGGTGAGCGGGTCCCCCGGATAGGTGGTCATGTCCTGCACCGACCCGCGCTGCAC
>CAXTTU010000283.1:0-4426 GCA_964247225.1 uncultured Sphingomonas sp.
TGGTCTGGGCGGACAAGCCGGGCGCGACCTATGACAAGGGCGCGACGGGGTACGGGGTACGGGTGCTCGACCGGTATGTGGCGGAGAATGTTGAGGGATAGGGAAAAGCGGGACCCCGGCTCTTCGGCCGGGGTGACGAAGCGATGAGAGCCTTCCTACTTTCGTCATCCCGGGCTTGACCCGGGGTCCCGCTTCTTCTTCGCTCCCGCAGCCATGCAGGTCGATTTCTACCACCTCACCGCCACCCCGCTCGACCGAGCGCTGCCCTCGATCGCCGAGCGGGTGGTCGCCAGCGGTGGTCGCCTGCTGATCGTTGCGGAAGGGGAGGCGCAGCGGGCCGCGCTCGACCGGCTGCTGTGGAGCTACGCGCCCGACAGCTTCCTGCCCCACGCGATGGCCGGCGCGGACGACGACGCGGCGCAGCCGGTGCTGATCGCCCCGCACGTCAACGCCGCCAACCGCGCCCGCCACGTCGCGCTGGTTGACGGCCAGTGGCGTAACGAGGCACTCACCTTCGACCGCGCGTTCCACTTCTTCGACAGCGACCACATCCGCGCGGCCAGGGAGGCGTGGAAGGGACTCAGTGCGCGGGAGGACGTCGAGCGGCGCTACTGGAAGCAAAACGACGCGGGGCGGTGGGAGCAGGCGGGGTGAGCGGCGCCCCCGCAGAGCGGTATTTGATCCGATCAATGACGTTCCTGCTATGTGCGCTGCTTTTAGTCGGCTGCCAGCGTGGCGCGCCTCCCGCGCGGGGTGAGGAGACAGGCCCTGCCGACGTCCCCGTGCCGCTGATGACCAATGAGGTCATGCTGCCGACTGCCTCCGGCAAGCGACCGCTACCGGATGACCGTTGGATCGTTCCGGTTTCTGGCGGCACACTCGACATCGGTGTTGACACGGTAGGGTCGGGCGGAGCCGAGGAGCACACAACCGAGGAGCTGCGGGCGATGCTCGAGGAGCCGGACGATGGCTTCCCCGATTATACCGTGTCCATCATGAGCCACTCCTCTCGCCCGAGCCGCATACGCTGGCAGGTGGCGGGCGAGGGGCCGCATCCTGTTGACGCGCACGACATGGGTACGCTCACCTCCGTCGGCCCGCAGATCAATGGGCATCTTCCTCGGGGTACGGTTCTTGTCGGATCGGGTGCTGTGCAGGAGATCAGCGTGTGGGCGGTGCAGGACCATCGGCCGGAGCCGTGCGAAGGCTTTCGGATCAGCCTGTTTGATGGCGCGACGGACGCGCCGCTGCTCGACGGGCATAGACGGCCCGTGGTGGCGCATTCGGAGGTACACGAACAGTTTGACCCTCGTGACCCCGAGCGGTCCCAGTGTCATTGAAGCCGGTGGCCGAAGGCAGCTCACCTTGCGCTGGTGAACGGCCCCGCTTAGGGCTGACCGACCTTCCAGCCCAAATAGACAGGAGCCCGTGACCAGCCATGGCCGCGAACCGTACCTTTTCGATCATCAAGCCCGACGCGACCCGCCGCAACCTGACCGGCGCGGTGACCAAAATGCTGGAAGAGGCGGGCCTGCGCGTGGTCGCGTCCAAGCGTATCCAGATGACGCGCGAGCAGGCGGAGGGCTTCTACGGTGTTCATCGCGAGCGCCCGTTTTTCGACGACCTGGTCGAGTTCATGATCTCGGGCCCGGTGGTGGTGCAGGTGCTGGAGGGCGAGGACGCGGTCCAGCGCAATCGGGACGTGATGGGCGCGACCAACCCCGCCAACGCCGCGCCGGGCACGATCCGCAAGGAACTGGCCGAGTCGATCGAGGCTAACAGCGTCCACGGCTCCGACTCCGACGAGAATGCCGCGACGGAGATCGCGTTCTTCTTCCGGCCCGACGAGATCGTTGGCTGACGATGACGTGGCGGCTGCGGTTAGCGGAGCCGGGCGACGCGCCCGCGCTCGCGCTGGTTGCGGGAGCCACGTTCTTCGAGACCTATCATGCGCTGATCGGCGTGGCTGACATCCTTGCGCATGTCGCCCAGCGGTGCACCCCCGAGACGTTCGCGCGCTGGATCGACGACCCGGAAGCGTGGGTCAGCTATGCGGCCGCTAAGGCGACCGATAGCCCGGTCGGCTTCGCCGTGCTGACCACGCCGGACTTCGCGATCGAGCTGGGGCCGGACGACATCGAACTACGCCGCATTTACACGCTGGCGACCGCGCATGGGCAGGGTGTCGGCCCCGCGCTGCTCACCGCCGCGCGGGAGGAAGCGCGGGCGCGCGGCAAGCGGCGGATGCTGCTCGGCACTCACCCGGAGAACACCCGCGCGCAACGCTTCTATGAGCGCGAGGGGTTCAGGCTGGTCGGGCGGCGGCGGTTCCAGGTGGGGGAGCGGGTGTTCGACGACCCGGTCTACGCGCTGACGCTCTAGCCCTTGGGCTTCTCCGCCGCCCAGATCGCTTCCAGCCGCGCAGCGCTCCCGCCCCGCTCGCGCAGCACCAGCCCGTCTAGCCGTAGCGTCCGCCCACGCAGGAAGCGACCCTCGGTCCGCCATGCCACGTCGTATATCGCCCGGTCGCGCCGGTGCATGTCCGCGTCCCACCATTGCGCGGTGATCAGCACCGGCACGCGGCCCTCATGTGCGTCGTCGCCCTTGGTCAGCGCAAGCAGCGGATCGGCGATCCAGTCCGCCTCGACGCGGGGCTCAACCAACGCGGTGTGCGCCTCCGCGCCGAGCGAGGCCGGGAAGCGGACGTCCACGGTGGCGATCTTGTGGTCGGCGTCAGACAGCTTGAGCGTTCGCCCGCCGTCCTGCACCATGCCGTCGAGCAACACCGCCCCTTTGGCCCGCGCGATCTCCGCCTTTTCCGCCGCGCGCTCCTGCTGGTCGCTGCGCCGGTCGGACCAGTTGCTCCAAAGCGACAGCGCGGCGATGACCAGCCCCGCGACACCGACCAGCTCGGCAAGGTTGATCCAGCGCCGCCGGGTGCGCTTCTGCTCCGGGCTTTCGCTCATCGCCCGCCCGCCTCGAGCAGGCGGCGCGGGGCGGCGAGTTCCCAGCTGCGCGCGATCTTCTCGTTGACATTCGGCCAGTCGACTTCGCCCGCGAGGTTGACCCCCACCCAGCCGCTCGGGCCGAGATAGGCCGGGCGCGAGTAGGTGGCGGGGTCGAGTTCAATCAGCATCGCCTGCTCGTCCGCACCGCCGGTGCGGACGCAGACGACGTGCAGCCCGTCGCCATGATGATCGTCGCGGACCTGCGCGAACTGCTTGCCCGCCACGAAAAAGGTCGGCTGGCCGTGGGAGACGCGCTCCTCCGTCTCGGGCATGGCGAGCGCGGTCTGGCGGACACGGTCGAGCGGGTCGGTCATGCTCCGGGCATAGTCGGCGAGCACGCGCGGGTACAAGCGGTGCTCCTCCACCAGCACGCGCGCGGCGAGCGTGTCGGGCGTGTCGCCGGGGAGGATCGACACCTCTGCCCGACCGAGCACCTCGCCCGCGTCGAGCTCCTCGGTAACGAGGTGGACCGAGCAGCCCGCCACCGCATCCCTCGCCGCCAGCGCGCGCGCGTGGGTGTCGAGCCCCTTGTACTTGGGCAGCAGCGAGGGGTGAATGTTGAGGATGCGCCCCCGCCAGCGCGCGACGAAATCGGAGGAGAGGAGGCGCATATAGCCCGCCAGCGCGATCACCTCGACGCCCGCGTCGCGAAGCGCCGTGTCGAGCGCGGCCTCCAGCGCCAGCTTGCCGATCCCCTTGGGGGAGGGCGCGAAGGTGGGGACGCCCATGTCGCGGGCGAGCGACAGCCCGGGTGCCTCGGGCTTGTCGGACGCGACGAGGGTAATCCGATACGGACTACCCGCCTCGCGAGCCGCCTCCGCCAGCGCGAGCATGTTCGACCCGCGCCCGGAGAGCAGCACGGCGGCCCGCACCGCGCGATCACGCATCGAACTGCGCCACCCAGTCTCCCCGCGCGCTCCACGTCCCGGCGCTCCCGCGCACCTCGCAGCCGCGCATGCCGGCTTCGACGCCGCCGATGCGGAACACGGTCTCGCCCGCCCGCGCCAACTCGCCCGCGACAGCGTCCGCTTCGCCCGCCTCGACTACCACGACCATGCCGATGCCGCAGTTGAACGTCCGCGCCATTTCGCCCGGCTCGATCGCACCCTGCGCCTGGAGGAACGCCATCAGCCGCGATTGCTCCCAAGCGTCCGCGTCGATCACCGCCCGGCACCCGGCGGGGAGCACGCGCGGTACATTCTCCAGCAGCCCGCCGCCGGTAATGTGCGCGAGCCCTTTGACCCGGCCCTCGCGCACCAGCGGCAGCAGCGAGCGCACATAGATGCGCGTCGGCTCCATAAGCCAGTCGATCAGCAGCCGGTCCTGATCGAACAAGGCGGGCCGGTCCAGCCGCCATCCGCGATCCGCGGCCAGCCGCCGCACGAGCGAGAAGCCGTTGGAATGCACCCCCGACGACG
>CAXTTU010000284.1:0-4400 GCA_964247225.1 uncultured Sphingomonas sp.
CCTCCGGGCCGGGGTCGGCGGACAGGCCGACCTCCTCCCGCAGCTCGCGCCGGGCGGCACCATCATAGCTTTCGCCCGGGTCGAGCGCGCCGCCCGGCGTCACCCAGAAGGGCGCGCGACCGGGCACCTCAAACCGGAACAGCAGCACCCGCCCGCGCGCATCCACCAACAGGATGCGCGCCGCGGGGCGGGGCTGGCGTGTCACTCGCCGTCGAGCTCGGGATAGTGGCGAAAGATGCCGTTCTCGTTGAACGGCAGCCGACGCTCGCTCCTCAGATACGCGCGGACACCGGGCAGGTCGCCGACCAGCCCGTGGAGGCGAAGCAGCCCCGGATAGTCGCGCTCCACCGCCGCCATCCGGCGCGGAAACATATAGCGCAGCCCCTCGACGATCTGGAACAAGGACGTGTCCGCATAGGTCCAGCGATGGTCGATGAGCCACTCGCCCGCGTTCGCGCCGACGGCACCTTCGAAATAGGCGAGGAACTTGGGCAAGCGGTGGGCGCGGAATGCCTGGGCGGCGCGCAAGGCTCCGGGCTTTTGCTCATCGTAATAAGCATTGGTGTCGACCGGGTGGTGGACATTGTGGACCTCGGCGACGAGGTCCGCGATCGTCAGCTGAAGCTGATGCACCCAGTATCGGTCGTTGATCGCGGACGGCGCGATCCCGTGCCGGTCGCCGAGATAGAGCAGGATATCGGCGACCTGCGCGATCACCAGCCCGTCGATGGCGAGGAACGGCGGCGCGAACGGCGCGCGACCGCCCGCCGCGGCCATCGCCGCCCCCAACGCTTCGCGCCCTTCCTCGCGCGCGCGGTCGCGATAGGCGATGCCTGCCGCTTCGAGCGCGAGCCGGACGAATTCGCCGCGCCCCTGGATGCCCGGCCAATACCACAGGTCATAGCTCATGCGGGCTCGCCCGGCGCGGTCGCGCGGATCGCCAGCGCGTGGATGCCGCCGGGCGCGATCATGCCGTCGAGCGCGCGGTTGACCAGCCGTTGCCGCGCGACCCGCGACAGGCCGGCGAAGGCTTCGCTCTCGACCGACACGCGGAAATGCGTCTCGCCCGATCCGTCGTCGCCCATGTGCCCGGCGTGGAGCGCGGACTCATTCACCACCTCGAGCATCGTGGGGTGAAGCGCCGCGTGGAGGCGACGGGCGATCTCGTCCTGGACGGCGGTGGCGGGGGCGGTCATCGCGCCTATATCCGCGCTTTTGCTTGCATGTGGAAGAGCCGGTGGCGGACGGGACGGAGAGGGTGCGGGGGACACGGTTTCACGGCCGCGTGGCGGGGACAGGGCGGGTGTGCGACCAACCGGGATGCGCGGAGCCGGGCGAGTTTCGCGCGCCGCCGCTCGAAGGCACGGGGCCGAGCGGCGAAGGGCCGCCGCGCTTTCGCTGGTTCTGCCTCGACCATGTCCGCGCGTTCAACGCCCGCTATAACTTCTTCGACGGCATGAGCGCGGACGAGATCCACCACGCGCAACGCCCGCTCGCGGGGTGGGAGCGCGAGACGCGCGCGTTCGCGAGCGCGGGCGGCGACCGGGGCCCGCGCTGGGCGGACTTTTCCGACCCGCTCGACGCGATCGCCGCGCGCTATCGCCGCACCCACGCGCCCGAGCGCCCCGACGGCAAGCCGCTGTCGGGGCAGGACCGTGAGTCGCTCCGCATCCTCGACCTCGCCCCCGACGCGGACCGCAGCGCATTGCGCCGCCGCTACAGCGAGCTGGTGCGCAAGTTTCACCCGGACCGCAATGGCGGCGACCGCAGCCACGAGGCGGCGCTGCAACGCGTGATCGCGGCGTATCAGCAGCTGAGGCAGGCACCGGCGTTTGCGTGAGAAGAAGGTTTGCTCACGCGAAGACGCAAAGGCGCGGAGAGGTGTTCTCCGCCGCGTCAGCGGCAGCATTCATCCCGAGTATGAAGGCGCTTCGCGCGGGGCACCCCCCCCCTTCGCGTCTTTGCGTGAGATCACCTTCTATCTTTCCGCCCACCCAGGTTACACGGCGCGTCGAGGGGACGGCTAATCGAGAGTTCGAGTACGCGGATCAGTCCCGGTCGGGGGCGCCGAGCGGAAACAGGTGCCGGTAGGGCCGCGCCTCCTCGACCGCGCGCGCGACCGACGGACGGCGGAGCAGGCGCGCGCGATAAGCGGCGAGCGTCGGGAAGCGCTCGCCGAGCGGCTGTACCCAATCGGCGTAGAACAGCGACGGCGCGGCGGCGCAGTCCGCCAGCGAGAAGTCGCCCGCGGCCCACTCGCGCCCCGCCAGATGGCCGTCGAGCCACGCATAGATCGTGTCCAACGCCGCCTTTGCCGCCCCGACCTCGACCGGGTCGCGGCGCTCGGGCGGGCGCAGCGCGTCAGCCACCACGCGCTGCATATTGGCCATGACGTGTTCGTCGAAGATGCGGTCGAGCAGCCTGACCTCGAGCGCGGCGACCGGGTCGGCGGGGAGCAAGCGCACCGGACCGGAGTGATGCAGTTGCAGATGCTCGATGATGACGCTCGACTCGGGCACCGCCACGCCGCCGTCGACGAGCAGCGGGAACTTGCCCGGCGGCCAGCGCGCCGCCAGCGTGGCCCCGTTCTCGGGCCGGTCGGGGCCGAGCGGGCGATAGGTGAACGGCGTGTCGTTCTCCCACAGCGCGATCAGCACCTTCCACGAATAGGAGGAAAGCGGGTGGGCGTAGAGTTCCACCATCAGCCCGCCCGCGCCCTGTCGATCGCAGCCACGTCTATCCTGCGCATCCCCATCATCGCGGCGAAGGCGCGCGCGGCCTCCTCGCCGCCCGCCGCCAGCGCCTCGGTCAGCGTTCGCGGGGTGATCTGCCAAGACAGGCCCCAGCGGTCCTGGCACCAGCCGCATTGGCTTTCCACGCCGCCATTGCCGACGATCGCGTCCCAATAGCGGTCGGTCTCCGCCTGGTCCTCCGTCGCGACCTGAAAGGAAAAGGCCCAGCTGTGCTTGACCCCTGCGCCGCCGTTCAGGCCGAGGCAGGGGACGCCCATCACCGTGAACTCCACCGTCAGCACGTCGCCCGCCTTGCCGCTGGGGTAATCGGCGGGCGCGCGGTGGACGGCGGTGACCGCGCTGTCGGGAAACACGCTCGCGTAGAAGCGCGCGGCTTCCTCGGCGGTGCCATCATACCATAGGCAGACCGTGTTCTTGCTCATCGGCCCGGCCCGACCAGCCCGAACTTGCAGCCGTGCGGGTCGGTGGCGACGACGACATGATCGCCGCCCGGCACCTCGGCCGGCCCGAACAGCACCGCGCCGCCAGCCGCCTTGACGCGCTCGGCGGCGTCGGCGGGGTCGGGGATGCGGAAATAGAAGGTCCACCCTCCCGGCGTCTCGCCCGGGGCGGGCGCGACCGCGCCGAGGACGGTGTCGCCGTGGTGGAGAAACGCATAGTCGCCCGCCGCGCCCATCGGCATCCGGTGCGGGCTCGTCCAGCCGAGCAGCGCGCCGTAGAAGCCGAGCGCGGCTTCCGGGTCGCGCGACGCCAGCTCGTTCCACGCGACATGGCCGGTGACGCCGGGCGCAAAGGCGGTGCTGGTCGCGCCCTCCGTCTCGCCGCGCATCAGGTAGAAGGGCGCGCCGTCCGGATCGCTCACCACCGCCATCCGCCCGACACCGGGCAGGTCCCACGGCCCCATCAGCACCGCGCCGCCCAGCTCGCGCACCTTTGCGGCGCTGGTATCGACATCGTCCACGCCGACATAGCCGAGCCAGCCCGCGCGCGCGCCGCCCGCCGCCATCTCGGGGCTGAGCCGCATCACCCCGCCGGTGTTGCCGCCGTCGGGCGCGGTGATCATGCGGTAATCGACCGGCCCCGCGGGCGCGGGCTCAACCGTCCAGCCGACGGCCGCGTCGTAGAAGGCCTTGCTTGCATCCGGGTCGGGCGAGACCAACTCATACCAGATGAAGCTGCCATGCGCACTGTTCAACCTCGCCTCCCCCTTGCGATTGTCTTGCGATCATCGCGCAGGTGACGATCTGGCGCAACATGGGCGGTTGAGGTTCGCGCCGCGCATCGCCTAAGGCACGGAGCGAAAGGCCCCTTGCATGACCGACCTGCCCAACACGCAACCCGACAGCCGCGACGCGACGCTGCTCGCCGCCCCCGACAAGATGGTGAGCGTCCGCGACCTGTTCGGGCTCGACCTCGATTGGCAAGTCCCCGCGTTCAGCGAGGCGGACGAGCGCGTGCCCGATCTCGACCCGGCCTATGTGTTCGACCACGACACCACCTTGGCGGTGCTGGCGGGGTTCGCGCACAACCGGCGGGTGATGGTGCAGGGCTATCACGGCACCGGCAAGTCGACGCATATCGAACAGGTCGCCGCGCGGCTGAAATGGCCGTGCATCCGCATCAACCTCGACGCGCATATCAGCCGCA
>CAXTTU010000285.1:0-4387 GCA_964247225.1 uncultured Sphingomonas sp.
CTGCTGGAGGAGCTGATCGCGCGCGAGCCGCGCAACGCGGAGGCGGCGCTGGCGCTCGGCGCGTGGCATATCGGCGCGGTGCACGGGGTCGGCGCGCTCATCGCCCGCGCGGTGCTGGGCGCGCGCAAGCAGGTGGGGTTCGACACGCTCGACCGCGCGGTGGCGCTGGGCGGGGGCAGGCCGTTCTACACCGGGGTGGCGGGGCTGCTCCGGCTGGAGCTCGACCCCGCCGACCCGCGCGGGCGTGCGCTGGTGGAGATGGCGGCGCGGGGTGAGCCCGCGACCCAGCTCGACCGCATCCTGCAACGCTCGGCGGCGGCGGAGCTCGTGCCGCTGCGTGCGGGCGACGGGGCGCGCGCGCAAGCGCTCGCGTCCGACCTGCTGCCGTTCGGGAAGCTGCCGCATTGACGGGGGCGCGGCGCTCGGGCGCGCTGCTTGCCCTCGCTCTGCTGGCAGCATTCGCGATCGAGGTGGCGGCCTATTGGCCCGGCATCATGACCTGGGACGCCGCGCGCGAATATGGCATGGCGCGGGGCGGCGCGATCGACGACTGGCACCCGCCGGTGATGATCATGCTGTGGCGCGCACTGCTCCCGATTGCGCGCGGGCCGGGGCCGATGCTGGCGCTGCAGCTCGCGATGGTGTTCGGCGGTGTCACGCTGCTGGCGCGTTCGGCATGGCGCGAGGGGCGGCGTGGGCTCGCCTGGGCGCTTGTTGGGGCGGCGCTGTTCCCAATCCCGCTCGCCATCGAGGGGGCGGTGCTCAAGGACTGCCTGATGGCAGGGGCGGTGCTGTGCGCCGCCGGGTTGGTCGCGGACGGGCGCGGGTGGGCGCGGGTGGCGGCTGCGATGCTGTTGCTGTTCGCGGCGACGCTGAGGTTCAACGCCTTCCTCGCCTGCCTGCCCTGGCTCGTCGCCGCTGCGCCTAGCGCATGGCGCGCGACGCGGGCGCGGCTGGCGGGCGTGATTGTCGCAGCCACGCTTCTGCTCGGCCTCGCGACGCCGCTTGCCAACCGCGCGATCGGCGCGACGCGGAGCGGGGTGGAGCTGTCGCAGATCGTCTTCGATCTCGGCGGCATCACTTACTATTCCGGTGTCGACGCGTTCCCGCCGCTGCCGGTCCGCGACCCGGTCGCGGTCAACGCGCATTGCTACTCGCCCGAGCTGTGGGACCCGTATAGCTGGTGGGTCGACGCGCCCTGCCCGACCGGCTTCGTCTTGGTTGGGCAAGCGTTCACGCGCGAGCGGATCAGTCCTTACGGTTGGTGGTTAAGCCAGATCGCGCGGCATCCCCTCGCCTATGCCGAACACCGCCTCGCGCATTTCAACCGCAACGCGCGGCTCTGGGTGGCGAGCCGCCCGCCGCAGCTCGTCCCGCCGCAGCCGGACCCGAACCCCTACGCGTTCGCCCCGCCCCGTAACGCCTTGCGCGCCGGGATCGACCGTGCCGCCGAGCTCCTCGCGCGCACCCCGCTCGGCTGGCCGATCTGGTGGATCGCGGTCGCGGGCGGCGTGCTGCTGCTCGGGCGGGCCGCCTCGCCCCTCGCCCGGCTCGCCGCTACGTCCGCGCTGCTCTATGGTGCAGGTTATCTCGTGTTCAGCGTCGCGAGCGATCTCCGCTATCACCTGTGGACGATGCTCGCCGCCCTCGTCGCGGCGCTGATCGCGGGCGACGACCTCCGCCGCGCGCGTCCGGACCGAACGCGCGTGATCTTCGCCACCGCGCCGGTCGTCGCCGTCACGCTGATCGGACTCGTGGCGCGGCTGACATTGGGGTAGCCAACCCCTCGCGAGCGCGCCGCCAGCATTCACCCCACACCGCGTCGAGCCCGTCCGGGTCGAGCCGGTACAGCCCCGATCCGGGGTAGAAGGTCATCTCGCCGAACACCGGCCGCCCCGCGACCTCGTAGAAGTCAACGCGCACGAAGTCGAACGCCGCCCCCAGCACCTCCGCCGCCGCGATCATCGCGGATAGCGAGGCAGGGCGCGGCGGGTCCGCATCCGCGCTCGCGCCCGACACGCGTCGCCACAACCGGTCGAACACGATCCAGCGGTGCCGCCCCTCGCGGTCGAGATGCACCTGCACCGCCTCCACCCGCCCGCCGAACACGAACAGCTTGTAGTCGAGCGGCGACGTGCGCGCGTCGCCGAGGAACGGCTCGATCAGCAGCCCCCGCTCGATCCGGCGGTAGGCCCATTCGTCGAGCCACCAGCCATAACCCCGCCTAAGCCAGCCGCGCGCGCGTCGCCGCAGCCCCGCCCAGTCCGCGCGCGCGTCATGCACGAACGCGGTCTGGTTGCAGCCGTGGCGCGACTTTACCACGAACGGGCGCGGCCAGACCGGCTCGGCGGGCAGCGCGCACCCGCGCCACAAGGTCGGCGTCACCCATTCCGCGCCGAGCGTCTCCGCGACGAACGCCTTCGCCGCCACCTTGTCGGCCAGCACGGGATAACGCGGGTCGCGGTCATGGAGCTTGCGCCACTGCACCCATTCGGTGAACCGCATGGGGTGCACGAGGTCCGGCCAGCGCCCGTGTCGCCACCAGTAACACAAGCCGATACGCAAGGCGGCGAGCGGGTTGTGCTTTTCCGGCTCCGCGCCAGCGCGCTTTGGCGGGACGGCGGCGGAGGGAGGCTCCGCCCCGGGCCGGGGAGACAGGACAGCAAACCGCATGTCTTCCCGTATCAGACGTCGCGACTGCCCGCCTGCTTCAGATCAAATGGCCGGATAACATCGGTTTACGTCGTCTGCTTTGCCCGGCTCGCCCGCGCCGACAGGGAAGCAACCAGCTTTACCCGTTCACTCGCGCTACGACCCGGTTGGCCCAGACGCGCTGCCCATTCCCGAGCAGGTGGATGTTGTCGCTGAACATCCCGCGCGGGAACACGCCGGCGGCGATGTCGGTACGGTCGGCACTCGTCGGTGCATAGCCGATGGCCGCCATCTCGGCGTCGCTCGGCGGGGTGACCAGGTCGAGATACGCCGCGCCATGCGCCTGCCGGAGCATCGCGTTCAGCCGGTCGAACAACGGCCGCGCGCTCGACCCGACCGTCGCCGAGAGGTCGGGCATCACGCCCGCAACCATGTATCGCCGCGGTGTCGTGAGATAGTTCACGCCCGCCAGCGTCAGGTTCACGATTGCGGCGGGGTCCTGCGTCTCCAGCCCGTTCCGCCCGACGCAGAAGAAGCTGTAAGCGCCACGCGACGCTTCGCCGACCGCGGTCAGGAACGGCGTTCCGGGCGCAACCGCGACCTGCGCGCCCGCGGAGGTCCGCGTGAAGCTGATCGCGCCGCCACTGGTCGACAGCGTACCGGCGACGCCCGCGAGCGTGACCGGCATCGTCGACACATCGGTCCAGGCCGCGCCATAGTCGAAGATGTTCACGGACAGGCTCGTCACCGAAACCGGTCCGCTCGCCGGGATCGCGTTGCCCGCCAGCGTCACCTGCGTCGGTGCGCCGCCCTGCCGCGCGATCACCTCCGCCGCGGTCTGCCCCGCCAGCCCTTCGTTGATCACCGCGTAGGCGGTGAGCTGCTGCGCGACGAAATTGGGGAAGATGTCGGGGCGGGTGCCGCCGATCCCTTCGGTGCGGCTGTCGCCCCATAACAGGAAGCGAGGCGCGGTGGAGGCCGGCACCGGGTTGGTGCCGGTCGTCGCGGTGACCACGGCGACCGGACTGCCGTGGGCCGACATTCCGCTGCTATCGCCGCCGCAGCCGCCCAGCCCGAACGTCGCCACGGCCAGCGCCGACCCGCTTAGGAAGCGGCGGCGGTCCAACCGAGCATCCGCTGCGTCCCAACCCGCCCCCATCGCCATTCGGATCTGCTCCCCAGCTTCAGGCCGCCTCCTTGGCCCGGCTCGCGCGCTTCCTCTCATGCGGGTCGAGGAAGCGCTTCCTCAGCCGGATCGACTTGGGCGTCACCTCCACCATCTCGTCGTCATCGATATAGGCGATCGCCTGCTCCAGCGTCAGCCGGCGCGGCGGGGTCAGCCGGATCGCGTCGTCCTTGCCACCCGATGCGCGGAAGTTGGTGAGCTGCTTCGCCTTCATCGGGTTGACTTCGAGGTCGTCGGTCTTGGCGTTCTCGCCGACGATCATCCCCTCGTACAGCGCCTCGCCCGGTGCGACCATCAACACGCCGCGCTCTTCCAGGGGCCCCAGCGCATAGGCATTCGCCTCGCCCGCGCCGTTGGAGATGAGGACGCCATTCTTGCGGCCCTCGATATTGCCCCGGTACGGCCCGTATTTCTCGAACAATCGGTTCATGATCCCGGTGCCGCGCGTGTCGGACAGGAACTCGCCATGGTAGCCGATCAGGCCACGGCTGGGCGCGGAGAAGGTGATCCGCGTCTTGCCGCCGCCTGACGGGCGCATGTCGAGCATCT
>CAXTTU010000286.1:0-4382 GCA_964247225.1 uncultured Sphingomonas sp.
GCGGCGATGTTGGCGCGCAGGGCGTCGAGCGCGGGCTTGTCCTGTTCGACGAACAGGCACGACGCCGCGCCGCGCGACAGCGCCTCCAGCCCCAGCGCGCCCGAGCCGGCGAACAGGTCGGCGACCGCAAGCCCCTCGAAGCTGCCGACCCGGCTTGCGAGCATGGAGAACAGCGCTTCGCGCGTGCGGTCGGCAGTGGGGCGGGTGGCGTCGCCCCCTTCGGCTGGCCGGCCAGGCCGGCCGCTCAGGACAGGCTTCGGCGCGAGGAGTTTGCGGCCGCGCCATTGGCCCGCGATGATGCGCATCTACTTGCGGGTGCGGGGCGGGCGCGGGAAGCCGGGGCGCTTGGGGGAGGAGCGACCGGGTTTGGGCGGCGCTGGGTCGGGGCGACCGGTGGCGTCGCGATGTGCCTTGGCGCGCGCGGCGCGGGCGGGGTTGGTTGGTTTGGGACGTTGGGCGTCGGGGGTGCGCGCGGGCTGAGAGTTCGCGCCACCGGTCCGTGAGCGTTGGGGAGTGCCGGCAGGAGTACGGGTGGAGGGCGCTCCGCCCTCCGCCACGCGCGGACGTGCAGGTCGGACTGGCCGTTCGGCTGCGCCCTGAACGCGCGGTGGATGCCCCTCCCGCTCGTTCCTGCCCGAGCGAACTCGGGACGGAGCAGGATCGGCGGCTCGCTCGCCCCGTGCCGCACGACCCGGGTGCGTTGCAGGCGAAGCGGTGCGCCCCCGCCGCGCTTCTTCCTGCCTGGCTTGCGATAGCTGCGCGGGACGGTGGTCTCCGGGCTGGCGCTCCGCCTGGTAGGGTGCGCGCTGGAGTTTGCCCGCGCCCCGTCCGGGGCCTTGGCGGAGCGGCTCGGGCGGGGAAGTGGTGGCTGCCCCGTTCGCACGCTGCGGCGGGCGCGAGGGCGTCCCCGCCTTGGCGTCCGCCTCTCCCCGGCTCGCGCCCGCGCGCGCCACCGGCGCGAGGCCGCTCCGCCCGCGCGCGGGCTGGGGCAGGTCGAGGCGGGTCGGGTGCTTGCGGAACGACTCCACGTCGTGCCGTCGGACCTCGCCCACTTCGCCCGGCGGCAGGTCGCCGAGCACGAACGGGCCGTAGCGGGTGCGGATCAGCCGCGACACGCGCAGGCCCAGATGCTCCAGCACCCGGCGCACCTCGCGATTCTTGCCTTCGGTGAGGATCAGCTCGATCCACACGTTCGCGCCCGTCCGCCGCTCCAGATTGGCGTTGATCGAGCCATAGCGGACCCCGTCGATCTCGACCCCCTCGATCAGTTCCTCCAGTTGCGCCTGCGTGATCGCGCCATAGGCCCGCGCCCGGTACGCGCGCTCGACGCCGGTGGCGGGCAGTTCGAGCTGGCGCTTCAGCCCGCCATCGGTGGTGAGCAGCAGCAATCCTTCGGTGCTGAGATCCAGCCGCCCGACCGGCACCACGCGCGGCAGTCCGGGGGGCAGCCGGTCATAGATCGTCGCACGCCCGCCCGGATCGCGCTCGGTGACGAGCAGCCCGGGCGGCTTGTGGTACAGGAACAGCCGCGCGGGCTCGGGGGCCTCGACCGGCTGGCCGTCGACGGTCACGCCCTTGAGCGAGGGTAGCACAGTGGCGGGCGTGTCGAGCACGACGCCGTCCTTTGCGACGCGCCCTTCCGCGATCATCCGCTCCACCTCGCGCCGCGACGCGACGCCGGCGCGGGCGAGCAGTTTGGCGATACGCTGGGGGTCGGCGGCCGGCATGGCGCGTCCATAGCTCCTTTTGTCGCCCCCGTTCAGAAAATGTGCATACGCTCGCCGCGATGCGCGTTACGGATGCGCTGGCGTTTTCAAATGTGCCGCCGCCGTTGGGGAGCGACGAAGTGGCCTTGTTCGGGCGAAGAAAGCGTATCCTGACCCGGCTCCTCGTCGTCGAGGACGAGCCGCTGATCGCGTTCGCCAACGAACACATGCTGGGCGATGCCGGGTTCGAGATCGTCGACACCGTCGACCGGGTCGCGGACGCGCTCCGCTGCATCGAGGAGGGCGGGATCGATCTGGTGCTGGTCGACGTCAACCTGGCGGACGGTAGCGGCATCGACGTCGCGCGCGCGGCGCATGCGCGCGGGGTGCAGGTGATGTTCGTCACCGGCAACTGCCCCGGGGAAGCGCGCGCCTTTGCCGCCGGCTGCCTGTCCAAGCCCTACGCGCCGCGCGATCTGCTGCTCGCGATCGACGCGATCGAGGCGGTGGTGGGGGGCAAGGAGCCGAAGCGGTTGCCGAGCGGGTTTGCGCTGTTCGAGAAGGCTTGACCCGGCGATTGCACCCCCGCTGTCGCGCGCTACGATAGCGCATGGCCGCCTCGCACCCATACCGTCGCTACCTCGCCCCCGGCCCGCTTGGTGCGTTCTTTCTTGGCATCTCCAGCGGGTTTCCGCTCACCCTGCTGCTCGCGACCATGTCGTATTGGCTGTCGAAGATCGGCATCGACAAGAAGACGATCGGCTTCGCTTTCGCGCTCGGCACGCCGTACACGCTCAAGTTCCTGTGGGCGCCGCTGATTGACGGCATCGCGCTGCCCGGCCTCGCGCGCTGGGTGGGGCAGCGGCGGGCGTGGCTGTGGGTGGTGCAGCTGCTGCTCGCGGGCGCGCTGGTCGAGCTCGGGGCTAGCGATCCGTTGCACCATATCGGTCGTTTCGCGCTGTGGGGCGTGGCGGTCGCGTTCCTCGCGGCGACGCAGGACATCGTCATCGACGCCTATCGCATCGAGACGCTGAGCGACGAGGAACTCGCGCAGGGCACCGCGACCAATCAGGTCGGCTATCGCACGGGCAACCTGCTGGCGGGCGCGGGGACGATCTGGCTGGCGTCGACGGAAGGGGCGGGGCTGGGCTGGGCGTCGGCCTATGCGATCTCGGCGCTGCTGGTGCTGCCGGGCGCGGCGGCGAGCCTGTGGCTCGGGCCGGGGCGGCGGACGGCGGTGCGCGAAGGGTTCACCGCGCGCGCGTTCGCCGATTTCCTGCGGTATAATGTCGCCGATCCCTTTCTCGAGTTCTTCCGGCGTCCGGGCGCGTGGCTGATCCTGCTATTCGTGATGACGTACAAGCTGGGTGACGCGGTGGGGCAGAACATGTTGTCGCCGATGGTGGTGCATCAAGGTTTCACCGACACCGACTATATCGCGATCAACAAGCTGGTCGGCTTCTGGTGCCTGGTCGTCGGCAGCCTGATCGCGGGCGGGCTGATCGCGCGGTTCGGGATGACGCGGCTGTTGTTCGGCGCAGGCGTGATCATGATGGGGGCGAACCTCCTCTTCGCCTCCGTCGCCGCGAACGGCCATTCGGTCGCGCTATTGACGCTGGCGGTGGGGGTCGAGAACCTGTTTGCGGCGATCAGCCTGACGGTGTTCGCGACCTATCTCGCGGGGCTGTCCAACGTCGCCTTCACCGCGACGCAATACGCGCTGTTGTCGAGCGTCGCGGCGGTGGGGCGGACGTTCGCGACCACGCCGTCGGGCTATGCGGCGAGCGCGCTGGGGTTTCCGGCATTCTATGTTTTCTGCGCGGGACTGGCGATCCCGGGGCTGGTGTTCCTGTGGCTGATGCAGCGCGCGGGCTTCGTTGCGGAGAGCGCGCGCCAGCCCGAGGCGGAGCCTCAGTCCGGGTCCTCGCCGTTAAGCCGCAGCACCTTGCCCGCGAGGTAGAGGGAGCCGGCGACGAGGACGGACTCGCCGACCCCAAGCGCCGCGAGAAGGTCGAAGGCGTCCTCCACCGACGCCGCCGCTCGGGCGGAGGCGGCACCATGTTGCTCGGCGAGCGCCGCCAGCGCTTCGGGCGCGTGGTGGTCGTGCCCGGGAACTGGGATCGCGACGACGTGGCAGGGTGCGCTCGTCGCGAGGAGGTGGCGGAGCACGCCGGGCGCGTCCTTGTTGGCGAGCATCCCGAGGACCAGCGCGGTGGGCGCGCCCGCCGTCCAGCTGTCGCGGATCGCCTCGGCGGCGGACGGGTTGTGCGCGCCGTCGAGCCAGACGCCGTGGCGGCGCTGTTCGGAGCGGAGCCCTGCCGTCAGCGGCCCGTCGCCCAACCGCTGCATCCGGGCGGGCCAGGTCGCCCAGTCGGCGGCGGCGCGCATCGCGGCCTCGGAGATGTGGAGCTTACCCTGATGCCGCAGCATAGCCAGCGCGAGGCCGAGATTGTCCGCCTGGTGCGCGCCTGCCAGCCGGGGGCGGTCGGTGACGAGGTCGAAGCCGGGGTCGCGATAGCGGAGTGTGGTGGCCGCGGTCTCGACCGACCACGCCTCCCCTTGCGCGAACAGCGGCGCGCCCGCCGCCTCCGCCGCGCGCGCAACCACGGCGGCGACCGGGGCCGGGTAGCGCATCGTGACGAGCGGCGCGCCCGGCTTGGCGATGCCCGCCTTTTC
>CAXTTU010000287.1:0-4351 GCA_964247225.1 uncultured Sphingomonas sp.
ACATCGTGCTGCGCGACGCCTCGCGCGGGGTCTACAAGCGCGTGGTGGTGCGCGACGACCGCATCGTCGGCGCGGTGCTGTACGGCGACACCGCCGACGGCAACTGGTATTTCGACCTGCTCAAAAAGGGCGAGGACATCGCGCCCATCCGCGACATGCTGATCTTCGGCCAGGCCTATGCCTCCGGGGGTGGGCAGGCGGACCCTAAGGCGGCCGTTGCGGCGCTCTCGGACGATGCCGAGATCTGCGGCTGCAACGGCGTTTCCAAGGGTAAGGTGGTGCAGTCGATCGTCGATGGCGCGGTGAGCCTCGACGCGGTCCGCTCGACCTGCAAGGCGTCCGCCTCGTGCGGGTCGTGCACCAACCTCGTCGAACAGCTGCTCAGCCTCACCATGGGCGAGGATTATGGCGGCGAGCGGACCACCAAGACGCTCTGCAAATGCACCAGCTTCGGGCATGACGACGTCCGCCGCGAGATCGTCGCGCAGGGGATGCGCGCGATCCCCGAGGTGATGCAGAAGCTGCACTGGTCCACGCCCGACGGCTGTTCGGCGTGCCGCCCGGCGCTCAACTATTACCTGCTCTGCGCGTTGCCCGGCGAATATATCGACGACCAGCAGAGCCGTTTCGTCAACGAGCGAATGCACGCCAACATTCAGAAGGACGGGACCTACTCGGTCGTGCCGCGGATGTGGGGCGGGCTCACCAACCCGCGCGAGCTGCGCGCGATCGCGGACGTGGTCGACAAATTCAACGCGCCGATGGTCAAGGTGACGGGCGGGCAGCGGCTCGACATCTTCGGCATCAAAAAGGAGGATCTGCCCGCCGTCTGGGCGGACCTCAACGCGGCGGGGATGGTGTCGGGCCATGCTTATGGCAAGTCGCTCAGGACGGTGAAGACCTGTGTCGGTTCCGAATGGTGCCGCTTCGGGACGCAGGACTCAACCGGGCTCGGCGTCAAGGTCGAGCAGATGACCTGGGGCTCTTGGATGCCGCACAAGTTCAAGATCGCGGTATCGGGTTGCCCCCGCAACTGCGCGGAGTCGACGATCAAGGACTTCGGCGTGATCTGCGTCGATTCGGGCTATGAGCTGCATGTCGGCGGCAATGGCGGCATGAAGGTCCGTGTCACCGACCTGCTCTGCAAGGTCGCGACGGAGGCGGAGGCGATGCATTATTGCGCCGCGTTCGTGCAGCTTTACCGCGAGGAGGCGCGCTATCTGGAGCGCACCGCGCCGTGGATCGAACGGGTCGGGCTCGACTACATCAGATCGCGCATCCTTGATGATGCGGAGAACCGCGACGCGCTGGCCGAGCGGTTCCGTTACTCGCAGCAATTCTCGCAGGATGATCCCTGGGCCGCGCGCGCCAAGGGTGCGGAGGCGGACCATCACCGTCACATGGGCGAATTTCGCCCGCTCGCGCTGGAGGCGGCGGAATGATCGGTGACTGGCTCGATATCGGCGCGCTTGACGAGATTCCGCCGCGCGGCAGCCGCACGGTGCCCGTTCATGGCGGCGAGGAGATCGCGGTGTTCCGCACCGGCGACGACCATATCTATGCGCTGGTCAATCGCTGCCCGCACAAGCGCGGCCCGCTCAGCCAGGGGATCGTCCACGGCCATGCGGTGACCTGCCCGCTGCACAACTGGAACATCTCGCTCGCGACCGGCGAGGCGCTGGGGAGCGACAAGGGCTGCACGCCGACGATCCCGGTCAGGGTCGACGCGGGGCGCATCCTCCTGTCGCGCATGGCCGTGCTCGCCACCGCGATGGCCGCGTGACGGGGGCGGTCCGCACCACCTGCGCCTATTGCGGCGTCGGCTGCGGCATCCTCGCGACCCGCACCGGCGAGCGGTCGGTCGAGATCAAGGGCGATCCGGAGCACCCCGCCAACCACGGTCGCCTCTGCTCCAAGGGGACGCATCTGGGCGAAACGGTCGGGCTCGAAGGTCGGCTCCTGCATCCGATGATCGGGAACAGGCGCGCGACGTGGGACAAGGCGCTCGACCTCGTGGCGAAGCGCTTTCGCGACACGATCGCGCGACACGGGCCAAACAGCATCGCCTTCTACGTCTCCGGCCAGTTGCTGACCGAGGATTACTACGTCGCCAACAAGCTGATGAAGGGCTTCATCGGCTCGGGCAATATCGACACCAACTCGCGGCTGTGCATGTCGAGCGCGGTCGCGGGGCACGTTCGCGCGTTCGGTGAGGATGTGGTGCCCGCGAGCTACCACGACCTCGACGCGGCGGATCTCGTCGTGCTGGTCGGCTCCAACACCGCCTGGTGCCACCCGGTGACGTATCAGCGCATCCAGGCGGCGCGCGCGGCGCGGGGCGCGAAGCTGGTGGTCATCGACCCGCGCCGGACAGAGACGGCGGAGGAGGCGGACCTCCACCTCCCCATCCGCCCCGGCAGCGACGTCGCGCTGATGAACGGCCTGCTCGCACATTGCCGACGCGAAGGCTTGACCGACGAGGCATTCCTCGCCGCGCACGTCGCCGTGCCCGAGGGGTTCTGGGAGGCGCTGGACGGGTGCGACCTGTGGTCCACCGCGCGCGCCTGCGACGTGGCCCCGGCGACGCTGCACGCGTTCTTCGAGATGTTCGCCGCCACCCCGCGTACCGTCACCTTGTTCAGCCAGGGCGTGAACCAGTCCGTCACCGGGACCGACAACGTCAACGCGATCATCAACCTCCACCTCGCCACGGGGCGGATCGGCAAGCCGGGCGCGGCCCCCTTCTCCATCACCGGCCAGCCCAACGCGATGGGCGGGCGCGAGGTGGGCGGGCTCGCCTCCACGCTCGCCGCGCACATGGACTTCGCGCCGGACAACGTCGCCCGCGTCGCGCGCTTTTGGGATGCGCCCAACGTCGCAGGCAAGCCTGGGCTGAAGGCGGTTGACCTGTTCCGCGAGGTCGGACACGGGCGAATCAAGGCGTTGTGGGTGATGGCGACCAACCCCGCCGTGTCGATGCCCGACGCCGGGCAGGTGCGCGAGGCGCTGGCGGCGTGTCCGTTCGTGGTCGTGTCCGACGTAATGGCCGAGACCGACACCTCGGCGTTCGCTGACGTTCGGCTCCCGGCGGCGGCGTGGGGCGAAAAGGACGGCACCGTCACCAACTCCGAACGCCGCGTGTCGCGCCAGCGCGCGGTGCTGCCGCTGCCGGGCGAGGCGAGGCCGGACTGGTGGATCGTCAAGGAGGTGGGTCGCCGGATGGGTTGGGAGAGCGCCTTTGCCTATAACTCCGCCGCTGATATCTGGCGCGAGCACGCGCGGCTCTCCACTTACCAGAACGACGGCGCGCGGGTGTTCGAGCTGGGGGAGCAGGTCGCGATCGGCAACGCCGCCTATGAGGAAATGGAGCCGTTCCGCTGGGGCGGCGCGCCGTTCGCGGACGGGCAGTTTCCGACGCCTGATGGCCGCGCGCGGCTGGTGTCGGTGCAGCAGCGCAAAGTCGCGACCCCCCTCGCGCGCTGGCCGATGACGCTCAACACGGGCCGTTACCGCGACCAATGGCATAGTATGACCCGCACCGGCCTGTCCGCGAAGCTCGCCCGGCATCGCGAGGAGCCGCTGGTGGAGCTTCACCCGGACGATGCCGCAGCGCTGGGCATCGCCGACGGCGACCTCGCGCGCGTCGAAACGCCGCAGGGAGAAAGCCTGTTTCGCGCGCACCTCCACGATGGGCAGCGCCGGGGCGAGCTGTTCACCCCGATCCACTGGACCGACCAGATTTCCACCGGCGGGCGCACCGGCCTGCTCCCGCGCCCGCTCGCCGACCCGCATTCGGGGCAGCCGGGGTTCAAGCTCTCGCCCGCGCTGGTGGAGAAGGTCGCGGTCGAGTGGCACGGGTTCCTGCTGCTCGGCGGCGACGGGCGACGGCCCGACTGCCTGTGGGCGACGCGCGTCACCGTGCCCGCGGGTGCGCTGTTCGAGCTTGCCGGGCTGGGCGACCCCGCGAAGCTCGACGCAGCGCTTCCCGCGGGCGAGCGGATCGAGGCGGTCGACCCCGCCCGCGGGACACGGCGCATCGCGGTAATGCGCGAGGGTCGCCTCGTCGCAGCCCTGTTTGTCGCGCGCGAGCGCACCGCGCTCCCATCGCGCGACTGGCTGATCGGGCAGCTCGGCGAGGCGGCGGCCCCCACGGTCCTGGCCGGGCGCGCGCCGGGCGCACCCGTCGAGCGCGGCGCGATCGTGTGCGCCTGCTTCGACGTGGGGCTTCGCACGATCGTGCGCGCCGTCGCCGACCAGCGCCTCGCCGATGTCGCCGCGATCGGGCGGGCGCTCGGGGCAGGCACCAATTGCGGGTCCTGCCGCCCGGCGCTCGCGCGCATCCTGGCGGACG
>CAXTTU010000288.1:0-4350 GCA_964247225.1 uncultured Sphingomonas sp.
GCGAGCCGCGCGCGCTGGATCAAGGGGTGGGAGCAATGCCCCGAGCATGTCCGCCGCCGGCTGGTGCTGGAAAATGACGACATCCGCTTTTCCTGCGCGGACGTGCTGTGGATCCACGAGCGGACGGGCGTGCGGCTGATCTTCGACTATCAGCATATGTGGTGCCTCAACCCCGAGCGGCTGGAGATGCGCCCGACGCTGGAGAAGTTCTTGGGCAGCTGGCCCGAGGGGGTGCGGCCGAAAATCCATTTCTCCTCGCCGCGCACCGAGATGCGCGAGGTGAAGCAGAAGATCACCGCCAAGCAGCGCGCGGCGGCAAAGACCGGCAAGGTCCGCAAGGGCGAGACGCTGAAGGCGGTGCCCAAGGCGACCGCGCGCGTGCGGACGGTGCTGCGCCCGCCGATCTGGACCGGCCATGCCGACTTCACCAACCCGTTCGAGTTTTCGACCTTCATGCGGATGGCCGAGGGGCTTGAGTTCGACGTGATGATGGAGGGCAAGAGCAAGGACATCAGCCTGCTCAAGCTCCGCCCGGACCTGCTGCGCTATGCGCCGGACGTGGCAGCGCGGTTCGGCATCACCGCCGCGGACGCGGACAAGCTCGCGGCGGACGAGGCGGAACTGGAGCAGGGAGTCGCCGCCGAGGAGGGGCCGGATGTGGACGAGGGGATGGCGTTGGCGGCGGAGTGAGCATAGAAATGAAAGATGCTGTTTCTTGTCTAGTCGAGCGAAGGCAAACGATCTCTAATCGCAGGTTGTGCTCGATCTAGAAAAGTACCGTCAAATTGGCCGACCATAACTCCAAATGAATCGTCATTGTGAAAAAAGAGAATGGGATATGACAAATCGTTACCTAGCTTAATAATTACAGCATCACAACCTATAGTGTAAGTCCCACGCATATTCAAAGGCGCTCGCCCATATAGGCGACGCGCTATATATCGGCCGTCAGAAAGAAAGATTTCTTCGCATTGCCAAGGCTCTAAGATGCGATTGCCAATCAGAACACTCGGATCTCTCCGAACCTGAAAATGCCCAGGAACAATAGACCTGAGATTACCACCTTCGATCCTGGTAAAGGTCGAGTGTACCCAGCTGGGAGTCTCATAACATTGTTGACCAAGCAAGGTGATCGTGAGCCCTAGTGTAGATTAGAAACTGTTATTTCATAAGTCAGCTCGTAGCAATTGCGAACCTCGCCGCCGCGCGCGTCATTACCGCTCTACCTCATCTTCCTGAAGGATGGCGAAAATGGCGAGCACGCTCGCGCCCGCCAGCGTGATACGGCTCGACTCCAGCAGTTTGGCCATAATCGTGGTCGAGAAAGCGGCAAGGAACAGCAGCGCCAACGGCGCAATCGCGAGCCCGGCGAAATAGTCGAGCCCGGTTTCTTTGGTCACGAACCGAGTCTCGCGCCTGCGCGGGGCACGACGCGCGTAGATGACGTAGAATACGGCTCCGATCGCGCTGAGTATGTCCACCCAGTGATCGGCTAGCCAGTCCCCGGCGACACCCGCCAGCGTAGCAATCACACCAGGTGGCGGGCGGTCGCGATCAATCCCACGACGCCGCCAATGCTTGCGCCGACCGCGTTAACGTCGAGTGCGGCGAGCGCCGGAATCCAGCTGAGCGTCAGCCCCGCGAACACGGAGCCTGCCAGTGCGAAGCTCGCGATCACGCGCCCGTGTCGCAGGATGGTATTCCTCGACGTCGCTGTTCCGATCGTAGCCATGCCAGCGATATCCGCATCGCTCACCAACAAGTCAATACGGTGCGTATTGCTCACATCCGCAACGCCCCCGCATAGCCCGTCAGCTCCAGATACCCGCGCCCGCCGGCCGTCTGGACCGCGCCCTCCCAATAGACCGGCATGCCTCCACCTCGCGCGTCGAGTTCCTGGTCGGGGAATAGCGGCTGGAGCGGGAAGCGGCGGACGCCTTCGGGGAGGCGCACCGAGACGGTGGTCGCGACCGGGTAGGTCGCTCCCGTCCGCGCCGAGCGCCACGTCCGCGCGGGCGTGAACGTCACGTCGCCGGGCGCGAGCCGGGTCACCCGCCCGTCGCGCGCGCGGAACGAGCCGCCCGCCCAGACCTGGCCGCCGCCTTTCCGCCGCACCCGGAACGCCATCAGCGCGCTCCCGTCGTCGAGGTTGAGCCCCGTCCAGTCCCACCCGGCGGCGTCGGGCGCGAGGTAATCGGACGACCATTCGCGGTCGAGCCACGCTTCACCCGTCACCGCCTGCTCGCGCCCCTGCACGCGGACGCTCCCCGTGACGGCCAAGTGGGGGAGCGAATAGTAATAGCTCGCCTGCTCGGGGCGCGGCCCCTTCTGGCTATAGCCGTTCACCCCCTCCGCCAGCACCGGCTGCGTCGGACGAAAGGCGAGGTCGAGCGCGAAGGCGTCGCTCGCCACTCGCGTGACAAACCGCCCGTCGGGAAGCCGCCGCAAGCGCCAGTCACGGATCGCCACATCCGCGTCGCCCTGCCGCGCGCCCGCCAGCCCGAACCCGCCGCGCGCGGCCTGCTCGGCGTGCAGGATGTGGCCCACCGCCGGATCGCTCACCGCCGCGTGCGCGAACAGGACTTGGCCCGGGGCGAAGCGGCTGGGGTTGGTGGCGTCCGTCGGCGGGCGGACGCGGAAGAAGGTGACCTGGAACCCCCGCTCGCGCCCGTCCGCTCCGCGCAGCCAGCCGGTGACGTACCACCATTCGGTCCGGAACGCCGGGTGCGCGCCATGGTCGGCGGGAAAGGCGAGGCGGATGCCGGGGCGGACGATGGGGTAGGGCGGGGCGGTGGTTCCGAGGAGGGCGAGGGCGGCGAGGACGGCTCCCCACCTCGATCCTCCCCGTTTACGGGGAGGGGGACCGCCGGGCGCAGCCCGGTGGTGGAGGGGCGTCCGCTCCAGAACGCACCGTCTCGGGGCAACCGCCCCTCCACCAAACCGCTTCGCGGCTTGGTCCCCCTCCCCGTGAACGGGGAGGATCGAAGGTTTATCCATCACCAATCCTCCCTCACCGCCATCACCGCGCTCGCCGCTGTGGCCCTGCGCCCCGCCAGCATCGCGGTCAGCGCCGCCGCGCCGACCAGCGCCGCCGCGACGCTTGCGATCGTCGCCCAGGGCCAGCGGGTCGTCATGGTCCAGTTGAACGATTGCGGGTTGATGACGCGGATCAGCACCTGCCCCAGCCCCGCGCCGAGCCCCACCCCCGCCACCCCGCCGATCAGCCCCAACAGCGCGCCCTCCGTCCCCAGCATGGCGATGATCTGCCGCTTTGACACGCCCAGGTGCCGCAGCATCCCGAACTCGCGGGCGCGCGCCAGCGTCTGCGCGGAGACGGTAGCGGCGACGCCCGCCAGCCCGACCAGGATCGCCACCGCCTCGAGCACGTAGGTGACGGCAAAGCTCCGGTCGAACAGCCGCAATGCGAACCGGCGCAGGGTGCGCGGCTCGGCGGTGCTCACCTGCCGCCTGAGGTCGGGCGGGAGCGCCGAGAGCATCGCCTGGCCCACGTCGCTTGCCCGCGCGCCGGGGGCGAGCAGCGCCGCCGCCTCGTCGCGGGTCGGGTCGCCGGTCAGCCTCGTATAGTCGGCGGAGCGGATCACCGCCGCCCCCTGCTGGCGCGCATAGTCGCGCCACACGCCCGCGACTGCGAAGCGCGCCCCGCGGCCAAGCGGCAGCATGATCGTGCGTCCGGCATGCCATCCGTAGAGGCGCGCAGCGGGCTCCGACACCCAGATCGGGGTCGCGCCCGCGGGCACCGGCGCGGTCGCGATCGGCTGTAGCAGCGCGCGCTGCGCGTCGCTGTCGAGATCGCGCGCGATCAGGATGATTGGCGGCCGGTCGGGGGCGATCGTCAGCGGCAGCTGGCGGCTGAACGCGACGTCGCGCGCCCCCGGCACCGCGCGCAGCCGCGCCTGCGTCGCGACGTCGAACGCCACCCCCGGCTCCGCGCGCAGGTACAGGTCGGCGGCGAGCACCTGCCCCAGCCACGCATCAACCGCACCGCGAAAGCTCGTCACCATCGTCGCCATCGCGATCATCAGCGCGGTGGAGGCGACGATGCCGCAGAGCGCGGTCGCGGCCTCGGCGGGCGCGCCCTGGACGTGGCGGATCGCGAGCTGGAGCGGCACGCTCGCCACGTCGCGCCGTCGCCATGGGCGGAGCAGCTCGCGCACCAGCCACGGCACCCCCGCGACGCCGCCCGCGAGCAGCAGCGCCATGCTGACAAAGCCAAACACGGGCAGGTGCGCCACCGCGGGCAGGAACGCCGCGCCGACGCCCGCCAGCAACAGCACCGCCGCCGGGAGCCACGGCACCGGCGCGCGCGGGTCGAGCACGTCGCCCGCATTC
>CAXTTU010000289.1:0-2526 GCA_964247225.1 uncultured Sphingomonas sp.
CCGTTACGGCGAATGCCCCTCGCCTCGCCCACCTTCACCCGACGGGCGAGGATTGGCAACCGTTTAGCTGCGCGGAGCCTGCCGTCGATAGGACAGCGCCTCGGCGACGTGCAGCCGCCCGACCGTGTCAGCGCCCGCGAGGTCCGCAACCGTCCGCGCGACGCGGAGCACGCGGGTATAGCCGCGCGCGGACAGCCGCATCGCCTCCGCGGCCTGGGCGAGCAGGCGGCGGCCCGCGTCGTCGGGCGTGGCGACGCGGTCGAGCAGCGCGCCGTCCGCCTCCGCGTTGGTGCGCGCCGCCTCGCCTTTGTATCGGCGCGTCTGCACGTCCCGCGCCGCGGCGACGCGCGCTCCCACCTCCGCCGAGCCTTCGGCGGGCGGGGGCAGGACGAGGTCGGCGGCACTGACCGGCTGCACCTCGGTATGGAGGTCGATACGGTCGAGCAGCGGCCCCGACACCTTGGCCTGGTAATCCGCGGCGCAGCGCGGCGCGCGCGCGCAGGCGAGCGCGGCGTCACCGAGATGCCCACACCGGCACGGGTTCATCGCCGCGATCAGCTGGACCCGCGCCGGAAAGGTGACATGCGCGTTGGCTCGCGCGACGCTGACCGTCCCCGTCTCCAACGGCTGGCGCAGCGAGTCGGGCACCGCGCGCTTGAACTCGGGCAGCTCGTCGAGGAACAGGACGCCGAGATGCGCGAGGCTCACCTCGCCCGGCTTAACCTTGAGCCCGCCGCCGGTCAGCGCCGCCATCGACGCGCTGTGGTGCGGCGAGCGGAAGGGGCGCGTGCGCGTCAGTCGCCCGCCCGTGAGCGTCCCCGCGACCGACTGGACCATGCTGACCTCCAGCGCCTCGGCGGGGTCGAGCGGGGGAAGGATGCCGGGCAGGCACGCGGCCATCAGCGACTTGCCGGAGCCTGGCGGGCCGACGAACAGCAGGTCGTGTACTGCTACACCGCGTAGCAGACGTTGTGGTTCGCGCTCCAACGGCTCGAGCGAAACCCGCTGTGACCCTCTCGGGCGAACGGCAACGCGGGGGTAGACGTCGATGGAAACGGACCTGTCCTCGTGCCGGCTGCCCGCATTCTGGCGAGACGCTTCGGTCGTGTGGAGAGTCGTTCCCGCATCCCGGATACATCTTCGTTACAGCCACGGCCACTCGCTCGTGTTCGAGGCGAGCGATGGCGTAGTCAATCCCGCTCTCCTTCACTCGGACACGGCCGCGACGATCCATAACGGCTACCTGTCGATACGCACCGCCAGCCCGTGCTGAGAAGATGCAGGCCTCCTTCCGCGGTGGGACGAGACGAAACCCGAGTCGGTGCTCGCGCCGGTCCTGAAATGCCTGATCGGCCACTTCGGACCGCCGTCCCGCCCCGCTTCCGGGCGTCGACCGTCGTCGCCCGTGCCGGATCCTGCGCCGGATCATAGTGTCGACTGTTCCTCCGCGAGACCGTGTTCACCGCAGAACCGCTCGCGTCCGAGTGCAGCTACTTGCGACCCAAATCCCACCGTTAATACACCCCTCTCGGAGCCGTTCTGCGCGTCCGGCGAATTACATCGATCGGACCCGTGCCATGAAGGGCAGCAGCGCCCCACGGTTAAGCTCCCTCGAGCCATGCACTGTAAGCTTTGGTGCACCCGATTTGCGACCGCTCGGACGCGAAACCAACGAATCTGCGCGTATGGACTTAACCCAACGGCGGTTGGCGCGGTCCTAGGCCCATTAACTCGGCGCGAACCGTGCATAAAACTGTCATCGGGTAACGCTCCGATCGAGAGATCCGGAGCAGGGGCCGCCCATCCGTCTGCGCGCCATCGTGGCCAATCTGCCGCTCCGGTCAGATCCGGTACGGCAGGCCTCTCCGCTCAACGCATTCGAGGCGTGCCTGCGGTCCGACGCACCGGCGCGTCGGCGTTAAGTCGTGAACCGGCGATCGTCCCCCCGACCAGTCCAATGCGTCCCAAGTCGCGGGTGCATCGCGGCTGGGCCGGCCAAGGCTCTGCTGTGCGGAAGGCCACTCACCCGAGCAAGATTGAAGCGGGCGCTCGACGCGTGAACACTCCTGAGGAAAAGCCATGCTCACAGAAGACCATCTGAACGGAAGCCCATCGGCCGATACGGCGAGCGGAGGCGGATGCCCGGCCGAGCACCTCGCCGCGCGGATCGAGTCCAAACTGACGAACGAGGTGGGCGACCGGCACCAGCTTCTGGATTGGCTGCGCCAAGCCGCGCGCGACGGCATTCCATTGCCCTTCAAAGGCGATCGACCGATCACCAGCCGCATCTGCAAGATGGCCGAACTGCCCGAGAAGGCCTGGATCAACGGTCAGTGCGACGACATACTGTCCACGTGGGCGCCGTTCTTCTCCCGCGCCGCCTACGCCTACCGCATCCCGCTGAGGACGATGCTCCCCGATGTGCATCAGCAGGGCCGGGACGTTCCCCGCAAGATCCTTGTGGCGGAGATGGAGCGGGCCGCGGCGGCCATCGCCGGTTCGCGGCGCCAAGTCCTCGATCACCTG
>CAXTTU010000289.1:2536-4349 GCA_964247225.1 uncultured Sphingomonas sp.
GATCTCGGTGGCGCAGGGCCCCCGATCGCTCCCCAACTGGAACGGGGGTCCCAACAACTCCGCCATTCTCCGCGACGCCGGCCTTCCGCCTGATAAGGCCGCGAACTGCAACCCTACGCTCGGCAAGCTCATCAACGATTGGGCGGGCTTCTTCGATCTGGACGACATGCTCACCACCAACCGGAACGGCGACGTGACGGTGAAGCGGGTCGGGCGTGTCGTGGTGGCCAAATACATCCAAGAACTTCGCGACCAAGGCCGACGGCTCTGGCGATTGAGGAACAACCATGTCGCCTATGTGGCGATCGCGGCGGAGACGAACCTCCCTCATTCGACGGTCATCAACAAGGACTGCAAGGACCTTGTCGAGTCCTATCGGCGCGACTGCGTCGCGGCCGACGGCGGGGTCGGAACCGGTCTCGGCGACGTATGGCCGGGCAAGAGCCTCGCAGAGCGACAGGCCTTGAGGGCACGCCGCGACCAGTTGATGTCGTACGTGCACGAGTGCGTCGCCAAGGGCGTCCCGCTGCCCGCCAGAAGCGATCGAAGAGACGCCATCGACTTCGACGAGCTTGTCCGGCGCTCCGGCTTCCCCGGCCCTTCCCTGTCGGAGGACATTCAGTTCAAGCGCCAGATCTGGGCGGCCGGCGCGAAGGTCGCACAAAGCAGGACGGTCGCGGGCGAAGCCTTCGACTACGATCGCCTCCTAGAGCTGGCTCCCGACGATCGGGTCAAGGACGTCGAGGGCAACTCGAAAAAAGTCATGAAGAGCGTCACGCGCGGCGTGATCAAGACGGTCCGCGATTATGTCGCCTCGCGCGATGGCATTCCGCTCGATGAGAACCGGGCCGTGAACGACGACTTCGGCACCACGTCCGCTGATCTCGAAGAACTGCTCGACGCGATGAGGGAAGACGGCAAGTGCGGCGCGAACCCGCGAAACTTCGCGTCGGCCGCGCGCTACGTCCGGAACTGGCTGCGATCACGCCGGGACGACGATGGTCTCGGCAACGAGTACTGCGCGGCGGTGGACGAAGCAGTGCGTCGCGACGGGCGCCCGCTGGGCGCCATCGTCGATGGGACCGGCATAACAGCCGCCTCGCTAGAGAGCTGGATGCGCGGAGCAAGCTGGCCGAGCACGGCCAACCGCGAGAGGCTGCCCGAGCTCGAGAAGAGCCTAGGCCTGACGCCCAACAGGCTCAGACGGCTGCTCGATGACGGCTCGGGCAGGCCGACCGGCAATCGCGAGGGTCGCCGACTCGGGCCGAAGGTTCGCCAGCACGCCTGCGACGAATGGCGCTCGATGGCCGAGCCGGAGTTCCTGGCGATGATCGACTTCATCGAGACCCGGCTGCTCCATCGCCACACGGCGCACGGGGCGGCACAGCGCGAAGCGGCCGCGCGCCGCGTCGCCGACCACATCAAACGGCAGGAACTCGGCATTGAACTGGCGGAGATCAGCGAAATCCTGCGGGGCGAGCTCGACTATCTGTTCGAGCACATGACCGCTCCGTACGGCACCGTCCTCGACCGTCGCCCCGGGGCGCGCTGGGAGCCGGGTTCCACCGCGCCGATGAAGCGGTGGCAGATCACCGACTTCCTGAAGTGGCAGATCAGACCGGTGGAGGACGGCGGCCTCGGGCGGAACCCGAAACACCTTACCCTGGCGGATCTGGTTCATCCGCCGCTCGTCTTCGCCTACCTCGATTACCGGGCGGGTCGCCTGGCTGACGTCGAGTGGGAGGACCGTAAGCGCGGTAAGCTGATCACGCCCGCCGAAGTCGACGTCCTCAAGACCTGCGCCTCCCTGATC
>CAXTTU010000290.1:0-4348 GCA_964247225.1 uncultured Sphingomonas sp.
AGATGACCTTGCGCTGATCGTTCATCACGTCATCATATTCGACGACCTGCTTGCGAACGTCGTAGTTGCGCGCCTCCACCTTCTTCTGCGCGGTCTCGATCGCCTTGGTCATCCATTTGGAGGGCGGCAGCGCTTCGCCATCCTCGATCGAGTTGCGCATCATCTTGCTGAACAGCGTATCCGGCCCGAAGATACGCAGCAGGTCGTCATCCAGGCAGAGGTAGAAACGGCTCAGCCCCGGGTCGCCCTGACGCCCCGAACGCCCGCGCAACTGGTTGTCGATGCGGCGGCTCTCATGCCGCTCGGTGGCGAGCACAAACAACCCGCCCGCAGCGAGCACCGCCGCCTTTTCCGCCACGATCTCCTCGCGAATGCGCGCGATCGCTGCCTCGCGCTCGGGCCCGTCGGGCATGTCCGCCAGCTCGTCGGCGACGCGGAACTCCAGATTGCCGCCGAGCTGGATGTCCGTTCCGCGCCCGGCCATGTTGGTGGCGATCGTCACCCGTCCCGCGCGCCCGGCCTGCGCGACGATATGCGCCTCCTGCTCGTGGAAGCGCGCGTTGAGCACCGAATGCTCGACGCCCTCCTGGGTCAGGAACTCGCTCAGCAGCTCCGACTTTTCGATCGACACGGTGCCGACCAGCACCGGCTGGCCGCCTTCCGCGTGCTCGCGGATCGTGCGCGCGATGCCGCGGAACTTGTCCTCGATCGTCTTGTAAAACGTGTCCTCCTCATCGACCCGCCGAACGGCGACGTTGGTGGGGATCGTCACCACGTTCATCTTGTAAATGTCGTAGAACTCCGCCGCCTCGGTCGCGGCGGTGCCGGTCATCCCCGACAGCTTGGGATACATGCGGAAATAATTCTGGAAGGTGATCGAGGCCATGGTCTGGTTCTCGGGCTCGATCTGCACGCCCTCCTTCGCCTCCACCGCCTGGTGGAGACCATCTGACCAGCGCCGACCGTCCATCATCCGACCGGTGAACTCGTCGATGATGATGACCTTGCCATCCTTGACGATATAGTCGGTGTCGCGCTTGAACATCATGTTCGCGCGCAGCGCCTGGTTGGTGTGGTGCACCACCTGCGTGTTCTCGAAATCGTACAGGTTCGCGCCCTGGAGCAGCCCCGCCGCCTCCAGCATCCGCTCGACCTTCTCCGTCCCGTCCTCGGTCAGGATGATCGAGCGTTGCTTCTCGTCCTTTTCATAGTCCTCAGGTGCGAGCTGCTTCACCACCACGTCGACCTGCATGTACAGCTCGGATTTGTCGTCGGTCGGGCCGGAGATGATCAGCGGGGTGCGCGCTTCGTCGATCAGCACCGAGTCGACCTCGTCGATCAGCGCCATCGCGAACGGGCGCTGCACCATCGACGCGCGATCATATTTCATGTTGTCGCGCAGGTAATCGAAGCCGAACTCGTTGTTCGTACCGTAGGTGATGTCGCTGTTGTACGCAGCGCGGCGCTGCTCATCGGTGAGGTTGGGGACAATCACCCCGACGGTCAGGCCCAAAAATCGGTAAACCTGCCCCATCCATTCCGCGTCGCGCGCGGCGAGGTAATCGTTGACGGTGATGACGTGGATGCCCTCGCCCGGCAACGCGTTGAGATAGGTGGCGAGCGTCGCGACCAGCGTCTTGCCCTCGCCCGTCCGCATCTCGGCGATCTCGCCGCGGTGAAGGACGATGCCGCCGACCATCTGCACGTCGTAGTGCCGCTGGCCGAGCACCCGCCGCGCCGCCTCGCGCACGGTCGCAAACGCTTCGGGGAGCAGGTCGTCGAGCGTTTCCCCGCCCGCGAGCCGCTCGCGAAAGCGCGCGGTCTGTTGCGACAAGTCGTCGTCCGACAGCGCCTGGAGCTGCGGCTCGAACGCGGCGATCCTGGCGATCAGCGGGTTGAGCGACTTGACGTACCGGTCGTTGGACGAACCGAAGATGGACTTGGCGAGGCCGCCGAGCATGGTTGAATTCCTGATATGGGAGCGGACCGCCCGGCGCGCAGCCTTGGCGATCGATGATGGGCGAAGATGGGAAGCGCGGCCGCGATCAAGGCAGCGCGCGGGCGCTTACTCGCGCAGGCGATCCGCGTAGAGCGGCTGGACGGCGTGGAGCGAAAACGCCCGAAGCAGGGAAGCGTGGGCTGCGACCTCGCCGACCCATGGCGCGGGCGCGTACGCCTTCGCGACCACCAATGCTCTCGCCTGCGCGCGGGCGACCTGCCCCGCGAGCGGCGCGCTCGCCGCCACCGGCTGCGCCACCGCCGAACGCGGTCCCGCCACGCCGGTGAGGGCGGACAGGATCGCGGACAGGAGCAGCAGCAAGCGCATGGTATGGGGCTGCATAACGCGGCGCAGCTTAACCGTCCATGCGCACGATGCGGCTGCGCAACGACGCCGCTGGTGGAAAGGGTATTCGCGTCTTATCGGGCAGGCATGTCCACCTCTCCCCTTGCCGAGCCCTTCCCTAACCTGCCCGCCGTCCCCGGCGCGACGCTCCGCGTGGCCCGCGCGCATTACAAGGCGTGGGACCGGTGCGACCTCACCTTTGCCGAGTTCGCGCCCGGAACCGTTGTAGCGGGCGTGCTGACGCGGAGCCGCTGCCCGTCGCCGGAGGTGGACTGGTGCCGCGCGGCGCTGCCGCTCGGGCACGCGCGGGCGCTGGTGGTGAATGCGGGCAACGCGAACGCCTTTACCGGCGGGCGCGGGCGGGCGGCGGTGGAGGCGATCGCGGCGAGGGTCGCTCGCCATCTCGGCTGCCTGCCCTCGGACGTGTTCGTTGCCTCCACCGGCGTGATCGGCGTCCCGCTGCCGGTCGACAAGGCGGAGGCGGGACTCGATGCCGCCTTCCTCGCCCCGCCCGCGACGTGGCGGGAGGCGACGGACGCGATCGGCACGACCGATACCTTCCCGAAAGGCGCGAGCGCGACCGCGATCGTGGACGGGCGCGCGGTCAATCTGGTTGGCATCATCAAGGGATCGGGGATGATCGCGCCCGACATGGCGACGATGCTCGGATTCATCTTCACCGACGCGGCTGCCGAGCCCGCGTTCCTGCAAGCCGCGCTGACCCACGCCAACGCGAAGACCTTCTCCTGCATCACCGTCGATGGCGACACCTCGACCAGTGACACCGTGCTCGCCTTTGCGACCGGCGCGGCGGGGAACGCGCGGCTGACGGGGGACGACAGCCCCGGCGCGGACGCGTTCCGCGCCGCGCTCGACGCACTGTGCCGCGACATGGCGCAACTCGTCGTCCGCGATGGCGAGGGGGCGAGCAAGTTCATCGAGATCGCGGTCACCGGCGCCGAGAGCGACGCGAGCGCGCACCGGGTCGCGATGAGCATCGCCAACTCGCCGCTGGTCAAGACCGCGATCGCGGGCGAGGACGCGAACTGGGGCCGGGTCGTGATGGCGGTCGGCAAGGCGGGCGAGCCCGCCGACCGCGACCGGCTTTCCATCCGCTTCGGCGCGACGGAGGTGGCGCGCGACGGGTTGGCGGTGCCCGGCTATGACGAAGCGCCCGTCGCCGCGCATCTAAGGGGTCAGGAGGTGGAGATCGGCGTCGAACTCGGCCTCGGCGAGGGCCGCGCGACCGTGTGGACGTGCGACCTTACGCACGGCTATATCTCGATCAACGCCGACTATCGTTCATAAGGATGAGCGGCGCTTTGCGGGCGGGGAGGCAACGACTTGGCAACCTAAGTCACTGATATCGGCGCTCATGCACACCGCCGACGCACTCCGAGCGCTTGATCGTCATCAGCAACGCATCCTCGCCGGGATCACCGCCGCGGTCGCGCTGCTGGACCTGCCGCCCGCCGAAGCGCGCCCGTCGCTCGCCCGCGCGCGATGGGAGATGTTGCGGATGCTGGGCGAATACCGATTGTTCAAACACACGGAGGTGTTCGACCCGGCGCAGGCGAGCGGATCGCCCGCGCAGGTGATGGCCGCGCGCAAGCTCATGGCGGAGTGCGACGCCGCCGCTTCGGGCTTTCGCGCCTATGTCGTGCATTGGAGCGCGCGCGACATCGCTGCCGAATGGGCCGGGTACCGCCCCGCGATGCTGGCGATGGCCGCGCGGCTGCGCGCCCACCTCGCGCACGAACGCGGCGCGATCACCGCCGTGCTCGCCGGGTCGACCCGGACCCGGCGATTGGCGGGATAGGCCTCAGGCGAGTTCGCCCTCCAGCCACGCCTTGATGCGGCCCTTGGGCTCCGCGCCGACCTTGGTCGCGGCGGGGGCACCGCCCTTGAACAGGATCATCGTCGGGATGCCGCGCACGCCGTAGTTGCCAGGCGCGTCGGGGTTCTCGTCGATGTTGAGCTTGGCGATCGTCACCCGGTCGCCCA
>CAXTTU010000291.1:0-4343 GCA_964247225.1 uncultured Sphingomonas sp.
GTCGAAGGCCCTTCGACAAGCTCAGGACAGGCTAGGCGGGCGGAGCGGGTGGTGGTCGAGCGGACGCGGCTGACGGACGGCAGGGTGGAGATGACGGGCGAACGCTACGCCTTGCCCGCCTCGCTGGTGATCAGCTGCATCGGCTATCGCACCCCGCCGATTCCCGGCGTCCCTTATGACGCGAAAGCTCGGGCGCTTCCCGAACGTCGAGGGTCGTGTCGCGCCGGGGCTGTACGCGGTCGGCTGGGCGCGGCGCGGGCCGACGGGGACGATCGGCACCAACCGCCCGGACGGCTATGCCATCGCCGACCTGATTGCGGGCGACACGGGCGATGGCGGCAAGCCGGGACGCGCTGGGCTCGACGCGCTGCTTGCCGGGCGCGGCGTCGAGGTGGTGACCTTCCGCGACTGGCAGCGGATCGAGGCGGCGGAGGTGGCGCGGGCGCGCGAGGGTGCGCCGCGGGAGAAGTTCACGCGCGTTTCGGACATGCTGGCGGCACGGGGTTGATCGCGGGGCCGAGCGGGGCTAGAGGCGCGTCCCTTGCCGCCGTGACCACCAGGGGCGGCGAGATGCCCTGGGTCGGGGAATAGCTCAGCCTGGTAGAGCACTGTCTTCGGGAGGCAGGGGCCGGAGGTTCGAATCCTCTTTCCCCGACCAACGCGCAGGCGGCACGCGCGCGGCTAGGCCGCGAGCGAGACCGCCAAGCGCGGCCGGCCTCGGCACCGCCGAGGTTCGACGACGCGGGCTTCGCCCTCGCCCAATTTATAGCACCAGTGCACAATAATCGACGTTAATCCACGTCACCTCGGGCACCAAAACCACACCGCCGCGTTTCAGCCCCGATCCGGTGGAGGCGACCATTGCCCACCGGCCTGGAGGCAATCATGCGCTGGACCAACTGGCGCGTCGGCGTGTGCGCCGGCGCTATGGCGATCGGCTTTGTCGCAAGCCCGGCTTTCGCGTCGTCCAACTCGGAAGCAGCCCTCGCCGAGGCCGCGACGACCCTGAACGCGGGCCAGTTCAGCTGGAACGACGCGGACGCGCCCGCCGGGCCGGTGCGCGTGCTGGTGTCGATCCCGCTCCAGCGCCTGTTCGTGTATCGCGGCGCAAACCTGATCGCGGTCTCGGCGGTCTCGACCGGGTCCGCCGGGCATGAAACGCCGACGGGCGACTTCACCGTGCTCCAGAAGGCGGTCACGCATCATTCGAACAAGTATAACGACGCGTCGATGCCGTACATGCAGCGGCTGACCTGGGACGGGGTCGCGATCCATGCCGGGCGCGACCCGGGCTATGCCGCCTCGCATGGCTGCGTCCGCGTGCCGCTCGCCTTTGCCAAGAAGCTGTACGCTGCGACCAGCCTCGGCGCGCATGTGTCGGTGACGCAAGATGCTAGCATCCCCGACGTGCCCGACATCGCCGCGCCGACACCGCTTGCCCCGCCGGTGCCAAACGTCGACACCGACCCGGAGATCGCGGCGACGCGGGCGGCGAACCTACTGCCGCAATAGCGCCCGCCCTAGACGCTTGCCCCCCGCCCCGGTAAACACCGGTTAACCATGGCGGGGGCGAGGCGTTGGGGGGCGTGTGGCTGGCGGTGGCGATCGCGGCGGGGGCGGCGGGGTATCTCGCCTATCTCGCCGGGCTCGGTCGTCACCTCGTCGAGCCGAACCGCGCGTCTTGGCTGATCTGGAGCGGGGCGACGGCGGTCGAGGCCGCGACCTACGCCGCGGTCAATCCGCTCGGACTTCAGCGCTGGGCGATCGTTCTCGCCGCGCTCGCCTCCGCCGCCGTCACCGTGGCGATCTGGCGACGCGCGCGCTGGACCCCGCTCAGCCCTGCAGAACTGGGCTGCGTCGCCGCCTGCGCGAGTGCGCTGCTGCTATGGCTCGCCTTTCATCAGGCGTTCTGGGCGCACATGCTCGTCGTCGCTGCGGTGCCCGTCAGCTTCTGGCCGACATGGGCGAGCGTGTGGCGCGACCGTGCGCGTGAGCGGTCGCCTGCGTGGGGGCTGTGGACGATCGGCGACCTCGCGACGCTGCTGGTTGCCGCGCGCACGCCTGGGGGCGGCGTGGGCGAGTACGCATATCTTGTCGCCGAGCTTTCCTGTCATGCGAGCGTGTGGCTACTGATCGGGGTCGCCACGATCAACCCGTGGCGCTCGCTCGGGCAGCGGCGCGGCGGCTTGTGGGTGCTCGACCGCGCGCCCTCGCCCGAGCTGTTCCATGTCGGCGAGACGCATCTCGGCAAGACGGTGTACGCCGCGCGCCCGTTCCGCGAGGGCGAACTGGTGACGCGCTTCTCCGGCCCGCGCGTGTCGGCGCGCGAGGTGCCGACGCGGCTCGTCGGTCGCGCGGACCGCTTCGTTCAGGTCAGCGCGGACCAGTATATGGGGCCCTCGGGCGCGGTGGACGACCTCATCAACCATAGCTGCGCGCCCAATACCGGACTGCGCTTCGCCGCGGACGGCGTGGTTCTGCTCGCGATCCGCGACATCGCCGCGGGCGAGGAGATCGCGTGGGATTATTCCACCACGCTCACCGACCGGAGCTGGCAGATGGTGTGCGCGTGCGGCGCGCCCGAGTGCCGCGGCGTGATCGGCGCGTTCGAGACGCTGCCGGTCGAGCGGCAGGAGTGGTTTCGCGCGCGCAACCTGGTCGCGCCCTACCTCCGGCGGCGCGACAGCGTCTGGGCGCGGGGGCGCGCCGCCTGAACGCCGTTCACCGACCGGCCTCGTCGATGACGGAAGCGACCATCTCTTCATGCGTGTCCTTGATCGCGTCGAGCACTGCCTGCGGGTCGGCGGGGACCGCGAGCGCGTTCGCCTCATGGTCGACCCGATCCTTGATCATCGGATTGTCGCGGCGCAGTTCCTCCAGCAGCTGAATGATCTTGGCGCTTTTCTGCTCGCTGATGATCGCCAGCTCGAGCGTCAGCTGCTCGCGATGCTGTGCGATCTCGTCCTCGCGCCGCTGCGTGATCAGGATCAGCACGGTGAGATAAAGCCCCAGCGCTTCGCCCAGATCCTGCAGGATCTGAAACGGCGGCCGGTCGGCGGTGAGGCCCGCGACGCTCAACACGGTGTTGCCGACGATCCACAACAGGATGGCCGCGGTCAGCAGGCCCACGAAGCGCGGCCGTGCGACAAAGCGCACCGACCGGTCGAACAGGCGTTCGACGGCGGTCGCCTGGCGGTGATGGTCGGCATGAAGTTCGGCGATGGCGCGGACCGTGTCCTCGATATGCGCGGGCAGGATACGGGTCGCGGCGGAGTAGGTCATGGTCAGGTCGTCCGGGAAGCGAAGGCGATCGTCAACGAACAGCGGGGATCATTGCTGCACCGTCGAGTCCGGGCCCATGACGAAGATGTCACTTCGATGAACCCGAACTGCAAAGCTCGGTGCTGAACAGTTCAGCTAACTCGGCGCAGAGTCGACTTTGCAATAGCGTGGCGAGGATGTGATGGGACGTTCGGCCAGGAAGCGACTCGACCTGGTTCCGGTAACGGCGGCACTGGCGCTCGTGCTGGGCGCGAGCGGGTGTGGGCGTGCTCCGACAGACGCGAATCCGGCGATGGCGAACACCGCGGACGCCAATGCTTCCGCCGCGCTGCCTGCGCTCCCGAGCGCGGTACCGCTCGCGACCGGAGCGCCGGCCCCCGTCGCCGCCGCGCTGCCGGGGCGGGTGCCCGCGCGCCGGGCACGGCTGGCCGATCCGCGCGGGGGCTATGCCTATCTCGACCGCGCCTATGGGCAGAGCGCGGCGGCGGACGTCGCGCCGCCCGATTACGCGTTCAGCTATGGCGAGGTGCGGCCCTGGGCCTGGCAGGCGGCGGACGAGTCGCGCGAGATCGTCGAGCCGGTGCCGGGCGGCTATCGCTATTATTACTACCGCCCGGGCGCGGACGCACCGTATCTCGTGCGCGATCCTTCCTACTCCTATGCGTATGACGGTCCCGCGCTGGTCGCGGTGTACGACGTGGGTGGAAGGCCGCTGCCGCCCGACCCGGGCTATGACCAGGCGCTCTATGCGGGCCGTTACCTGCTCCGCGCGCAGGCGCTGTACCGGGCCTCGCTGCGCCAGCGGCAGGCGGTGGCCGCGTCGGACTGGTCCGCGCACGAAGCGGAGGTCGCCGCCGCGCGCGCGAGCTGGGCGGCGCAGCGGGCGCGCGACTCGGCATGGCAGGCCTATCACGCCGAACATGCGGCGGAGGAGCAGGCCTATTGGGCGGGCGAGCGCGAGCGGCGCGCGGAGGCGGCGGCGCGGTTCGCCAACTGGCGGGCGCGGTCGTTCAGCGGCCCGCCCTCCGTGCTGTACGCGAGCGCCCCGCCCGCGCCGAGGC
>CAXTTU010000292.1:0-4286 GCA_964247225.1 uncultured Sphingomonas sp.
GCCTATGTGCTCGCCAAGGCGGGCATCGAGACGGTGCTGATCGACGTCAGCGCCGGGGCCGCCGAGAGCGGCAAGGCATATTCGCGCAAGCTACTCGACCGGCTCGTCGCCAAAGGCACGACCTCGCGCGATAGCGCCGACGCGCTGCTGGAGCGAATCCGCCCGACCGACGACTATGCCGCGGTCACCGGCAGTGATGCGGTGATCGAGACGGTATTTGAGGATGTGGGCGTCAAGGCAGAGGCGACCGCGAAGGCGCTCGCGCATCTCGGCCCCGACGCCTTGTTCGCGACCAACACATCGACGCTGCCGATCGGTCGGCTCGCGGCGGCGCACACCGACCCGTCGCGGTTCATCGGGATGCACTTCCACTCGCCGGTCGACCGGATGGAGCTGGTGGAGGTGGTGATCGGCAAGGCCACCGGGCAGGCGGCGATCGCCGAGGCGCTCGACCTCGTGCGCCAGATCGGCAAGACCGCGATCCTCGCCCACGACTCCCCATTCTTTTACACCTCGCGCGTCTTCGACACCTACATTCGCGAGGGCATGGAGATGCTGGCGGACGGCATCGCGCCGCTGATGATCGATCATGTCGGCCGGCTGACCGGGATGCCCCGCGGACCGCTGGAGCTGACCGACGATGTGGCGATCGATCTGGTCGACCGGATTGCCGGGCAGCGCCGCCTGCTGCTCGGCGATGCGGCCGACCGCCGCCGTTCTGACGACGTTGTCGATTATCTGGTCGGTGAGGGCCGGCTCGGCCGCAAGAACGGGCGCGGATTTTACGACTATGACGCGAGCGGATCGAAGCGGGTGTGGAGCGGCCTCGCCGATCGCTGGCCGGTGACGACGCCGAGCAGCTCGCCCGAACTGACGCGTGAGCTTCGCCACCGTTTCCTGCATCGGCAAGCGGTGGAAGCCGCGCGCTGCCTCGCCGAGGGGGTGCTTGACGACCCGCGCCACGCCGACGTCGGCGCGATCCTGGGCTGGAATTTCCCGCGGTGGACGGGCGGGCCGGCCTCTTACATCGAGCAGATCGGCATCGAACGGTTCGTGAGCCAGTGCGATGCCCTCGCCGACACATGCGGCGAGCGGTTCAGACCGCCCGCATTGCTGCGCGACATGATCGCCGGCGACCGCGGTTTCATGGAGACGATAAGTTGGCGGCCTGACCGCATGATCACCGACGACCACGAAAGAAAACGAAGAGGGGAGAAGCAGGATGGTTGCCAGGAAGGCCCGACTATGCGCCGGTGCGGCACTGCGGGTGCAGCCAGCTCCCGTCTTTGACCGACAACCGCGCGCAGCTCGCAGCCAACCCATTCCACAACCCCGCAGAGGTTACGGTAGCGCGTCCGCTTACGATCGGGCTCGCCGCTATTTCGAATACTGATCGTCACTCGGCAAACCCCGTCGCGTCTTCAAATGCGGCGGGGTGAACCGGTTCACGCGAGTTGGCACCGACGTCGGATGAACGATTCCGCATCGAGACGGACCCGTCTCACGGCCTGCTTATGATTACCGTTCAGGGCTTCTGGAACTTTCCACGTTGAAACAGTTCAAGCAGGCCTGCTTTGCGGCCCAACCCGCTGCGTGATCGTCCATCATCGGGCCAGAACCCATGCGTGTGCTAATCGACGCACGCTCTAGATATGTCCGTGCGGGTGCCGAGCGCCTGAGGGCTGCCCGCCCAGCCCCTCCTGTTGAGATGAACGATGGGCTGGTTACGGCGAGCAATCAAGGCCTGCTGATCGGCCATTGGTGGGTCCTTCTCAGCCGACTGCCGCATGACCAATGCCCAAATGCAGAGGTATCGAAGATGGCTATGATGGTCAGTCCTCGCTTCCTGGGCGAGACATATATGCGACGAACGATAGGTCGGGCTGGCCATCGGGCGTCAACGCCACATAGGTGAGGTCGACAAGACCCCGCGTCGGATGGCGCAACCGTTTCACGCCCTCGTCGAAGCTCTGCACCTCGCCCTCCGGCCACCAGTTGCGGAACTCGTCACTCTCGGCGCGGATTGATTCGGTGAGTTCGTCGAACGGCGTCTTGTCGGGCGCCTTCGCGCGCGCGGCGCAGAAAATGCGGAGCATGCTGCGCGCGAACTCCTCCCAGTCGCGGATAAGGTTGCGGTAGGGAGGATAAAGGAAGGTCAGGCGCAGCGTGTTGCGCTGGCGCGGGTCCAGCTCGCCGAGGTCCACGAACAGGTCGGCGATGGCCGGGTTCCACGCCAGGATGTCGAGCCACTTGGTGCGGATGTAGGCGGGGACCGGATCGACCGATCGGACCAGGTCGAACAACGCGTCGCTCACGCCCGTACTGGCCGTCGAGGTCCAACGCTGGCGCGACGACAGGGCGAACAGGTGCTCCGTCTCGGCCCGGTCGAGCCGAAGGACCGTCGCCAGCCGCTCCAGAGTTTCGCCTGACACGTGGATGTCTCGCCCCTGCTCCAGCCAAGTGTACCAGCTGTTGCTGATTCCCGCGAGCACGGCCACTTCCTCCCGTCTGAGACCGGGGGTGCGGCGCTGACCGGCGGCGATGCCGATGTCCGTCGGCTGAAGGCGGCCGCGCCTGGTTGCAAGAAAGGCACCCAGCGCCTTGCGCTCTTCCTCCGATGGTTTCCTCATCGGGAGCAGCTTTAGCGTTGCAACCGTGGGCGGCTCAACCCTGTTCACCGTGACGCGCCTGCGGCTCGGAGTCGATAGTCCCGGTGCCGTCAGCTGGGCGGGTGAGCACTGGTCCAGATGATCGAAGGGATATCATCTCCCTCGTTATCTGTGCCCACGCGGTGCTGCCGGGCGTCCACAGCCTGCCGACCGGAATCGGCCGGCAGGTGGCTCGCCCGGGGTCAACCCGCGCCGACCTCCGCGAGCAGCGTCTCGGCGGCGAGCCTGCCAAGCGCGTTGGCGGCCTTCGGGCTCGCGCCGGTCACCAGCTTTCGATCCTTGCAGGTCGACTCATCCGGCTCGGTGTTCGCGATGGAGACGCCCAGCGCCTGCAGCTTCTCGCCGAAGAACCGGGGGAGCTGCCCGGGAAGATAGCCCGCCTCCGGAATTTCGCGGTCGGTGGCGTCGGGGAGCCGGTCACGGTGTAACCGGCGAACGGGAACTCGCCGGAGCCGTCCTTGCCGAGCGCCAGCAGCGCGGCGGGGCCATGGCAGATCGCGACGATGTGGCGATCGCTGGCGACCGCCCAGCGGAGCGTCGCGGCGACGCTCTCGTCGGAGTGCAGGTCGATCAGCGGGCCGTGGCCACCGGGGATGAACACCGCGACGTAGGGGGAGTCCGGCCCCAGGCCCGCCACGACCTCCGACAGCTTCAGCGGGTGCTGGAACTTGTCGAGGTACTTCGCGTGCAGGCCGGTGATCGCCTCGTCCTTCGTGGGCATGGCCCAGAACTCGAACTTCATCGAATGCCCCGACACGGTGGCGACGTCGAAGTCGAAGCCGGCCTGATGCATGTGGTACATCGGGACCAGCGTCTCGATGGGATGGTTGCCGGTTGAGAAGAGCTTGCCGTTCTGCATCTCGAGATAGCGCTCGTCCACGCCGAGCACGAGGATTTTGCGCGTCCCCCGGTAGGGGTGCGGGTAGTCGGCGTCCGCGAGGTCGCTCACCGGAGCGGTGTTCGCCTCCAGCGCGAACTTCGAGGGGAAAAAGGCGTTGAACTCGGCCTCGTCGGGCTGTGGTTCCTTGCTCAGCGGCAGAATGTTCAACATCGTTCTCCCCATATGAGATCAGCTGTGACTGCCAAGGACTCCGATCGCGCGGTTTCCCTTCCGCGCTCCTGACCTCGTCGATTGTCCAGCTAATAGGTCGCGCAAACGGCAAGGAGGCGCGTACTCATCCTATGAGCGTTAGTCCTCCTCGCTGATGGCGTCAGGCGCGCACGATCAAGTTGGTACGGACGACTGCTCTTCGGCGGCAGCGAAGCGCAACCAGATTACATGAACCGACGTCCGGACCTGGAAGCTGCAGCCTTTGCGCTTAACGGCAATTTAGGGGTCTTACCGCCGCGAAGCCGCCCGACGGTTCTCGCGCACATGATCCACGAGTGCACGAAGCTTCAGGGGGAGGTGGCGCCGGTTGGGATAGAACAGGAAGAAGCCCGGCAACGGTGGGCAGTACGTGTCCAGAACCTCCCGTAGCTCGCCACGATCCAGCCACGGCGCGAAGGTTTCGGCCATACCGATCGTCAGGCCTGCACCGGCACGAGCCATCTTCACCATCAGCGCCATGTCGTTGGTGGTCATCTCCGGCTCGACGGTGACGGCGAAGTCGCGGC
>CAXTTU010000293.1:0-4279 GCA_964247225.1 uncultured Sphingomonas sp.
TGACCGAGTGCCGCTCCATATATTCGCTCATGTCGAAGCGCTGGAGCGGGATGCCCAAGATCGCCGACAACTGCTTCGCCACCTCCGTCTTGCCGACGCCCGTGGGCCCGGTGAACAGATAGTTGCCGATCGGCTTCTCCGGCTCGCGCAGGCCCGCACGCGCCAGCTTGATCGCCGACGACAGCTTCTCGATCGCCGCGTTCTGCCCGAACACGACGCGCTTCAGGTCCGTTTCGAGCGTGGCAAGCGCCAGCTTGTCGTCGGTCGACACCGATTTCGGCGGGATGCGCGCCATCGTCGCGATGACCTGCTCGATCTCCTTGGGGGTGATCGTCTTCTTGCGCTTGTTCAGCGGCACCAGCATCTGCATCGCGCCGACCTCGTCGATCACGTCGATCGCCTTGTCGGGCAGCTTGCGGTCGTTGATGTAGCGCGCGCTGAGCTCCACCGCCGACTTGATCGCGTCGGGGGTGTACTTGACCGAGTGGTGCTCCTCGAACGCCGAGCGCAGGCCCGCCAGGATCTTGATCGTGTCCTCGACCGTCGGTTCGTTGACGTCGATCTTCTGGAACCGGCGCAGCAGCGCGCGGTCCTTCTCGAAGTGGTTGCGGAACTCCTTGTAAGTGGTCGAGCCGATGCAGCGGATCGTGCCGCCCGACAAAGCGGGCTTCAACAGGTTGGACGCGTCCATCGCCCCGCCGCTCGTCGCGCCGGCGCCGATGACGGTGTGGATCTCGTCGATGAAGAGCACCGCATGCGGCAGCTTCTCCAGCTCGTTGACGACCGCCTTCAGCCGCTCCTCGAAGTCGCCGCGATAGCGCGTGCCGGCGAGCAGCGCGCCCATGTCGAGCGAATAGATGACCGCGGGCAGCAGCACCTCGGGCACGTTGCCCTCGATGATCTTGCGCGCGAGCCCTTCGGCGATCGCGGTCTTGCCGACGCCGGGGTCGCCCACATAGAGCGGGTTGTTCTTCGACCGGCGGCACAGGATCTGCACCGTGCGGTCGACTTCCGCCGAGCGGCCGATCAGCGGATCGACCTTGCCGTTCTTCGCCTTTTCGTTGAGGTCGACGCAGAACTGCTTGAGCGCGCTCTCGCCCTTGCCCTTGGCGTCGTTGCTCTTCGAAGGCTTTTCTTCCTCGCTCGCGCCTTTCACGTCGCGCGTCTCGGGCGTGCCGCCCTTGCCGACGCCATGACTGATATAGCTGACCGCATCGAGACGGCTCATGTCCTGCTGCTGGAGGAAATACACGGCGTAGGATTCACGCTCGGAAAACAGCGCGACAAGGACGTTCGCGCCCGTCACCTCGTCCCGGCCCGAAGACTGGACGTGGAGGATCGCGCGCTGGACGACGCGCTGGAACCCGCTGGTGGGTGAGGGGTCGGTCGCGGCGGCGACCTTGAGCGCGTCGAGCTCGGTGTCGAGATAATGCGCGACGGTGGTCTTGAGCTCGCCGAGATCGACCCCGCACGAGCCCATCACCTTGGACGCGTGCTCGTCATCGATCAGCGCGAGCAGGAGATGCTCGAGCGTCGCATATTCGTGGCGGCGGTTGGACGCGGCTTCGAGCGCCTTGTGCAGCGTGGTTTCGAGGGCGGAAGCGAAGGAGGGCATTCAGAATACTCCAGGCGGGTGCGACCCGGGCGACCCGTTAACGCCTATGTCGGGAGCCGCCGCGCCCGCATCAAGCGCCCTTGCTTCGGGTGCCGACGCGAGCCCGCTCCGTTCATCGCCGGAATAGCGCATCGGCGCTTGCGCGATGGTTAACGGCATATTCAAGCCTTCGTTTGGTGCGGACAATCTCCGCTTCCAGCGCGGCGATGCGCGCTTCCAGCTCCTCGACCGACAGCGCGTCGAGGTCCTGCCGCGCAGCCTCGCCGACATGGTCGCCGGAGCGAAGCGGTAGGTGGTCGTCCATGTCCATGCGGGGCAGCGTCCGCCCCGGCGTTAACGATGTCAATGGGCGCGCGGACACTGACGCACTTTTGCGTTTCCCTTGCCCGCGAGAACGGGCAGGACGCTGCAGCGGCCACCGGGGCGAGGGGGCCGCGCGCTAGGGGAGGCGTGCATGACCGCGATACCAACCACGATGCTCGCGCTCGATCCCGACGCGCCCGGTGGGCCGGAGGTGCTGATGCCCGTCGAGCGCCCGGTCCCGACACCCGGCGAAGGCGAGGTGCTGGTCCGCGTCCACGCCGCGGGCGTCAACCGGCCCGAACTGATGCAGCGCGCCGGGCACTACCCGCCGCCGCCGGACGCTTCGACGATCCTGGGGCTGGAACTTTCGGGCGAAGTAGTGGCGGTCGGCGCCGGCGTCGACCCGATCCAGCTCGGCCAGCCCGTCTGCGCATTGGTCAGCGGCGGCGCGCAGGCGGAGTACGCGGTCGCGCCGTTCGGTCAATGCCTGCCCGTACCCGAGGCGTTGTCGATGGTAGAGGCGGCGGCGATCCCCGAAACGCTGTTCACCGTGTGGACCAACCTTTTCGAGCGCGCCTATGCGACGGAGGGCGACACCGTGCTGATCCACGGCGGCACCAGCGGCATCGGCACGATGGCGATCGCGTTGTGCAAGCTGTTCGGCATCGCCGCGATCGTCACCGTCGGATCGGACGCGAAGCGGGACGCGGCGCTGGCGCTCGGCGCGGCGGAGGCGATCAACTACCGGACGGAGGACTTCGTCGCTGCGGTAAAGGAGGCGACCGGGGGCAGGGGCGTGGCGGCGGTGCTCGACATGGTCGGCGGCGATTACGTGCCCCGCAACCTTCAATGCCTCGCCGAGGACGGTCGTCATGTCTCGATCGCGGTGCAGCGCGGGATGACGGCGGAAGTGCCGCTGTTCGATATCATGCGCCGCCGCCTGACGCTGACCGGCTCGACGCTCCGCCCGCGCTCGGTCGCGTTCAAGACTTTAGTCGCGGACGAACTCGCGCGCGCGGTCTGGCCGCATGTCGAGGCAGGGCGGCTAACACCGGTGATCGACCGCGTGTATCCGCTCGCCGAGGCCGCGGACGCGCACCGCCGCGTCGAGGCGGGGGAGCATGTTGGCAAGGTGGTGCTGAGGATCGGCGAAGGATGACGATGCCCCCACTCACCCTCCATCAATATGCCCCGTCCGGCAATTGCTACAAGGTCCGCCTCACCGCCGCGCACCTCGGCATGGCCCTGACCCTGCGCGAGTATGACATCCTCGCCGGCGAGACACGCACGCCTGAGTTTCTCGCCACCGTGGACGCGAACGGGCGCATCCCGGTGTTGCAGGTTGGTGACCGGTTCCTGCCCGAGAGCAACGCGGCGTGCTGGTTCCTCGCGGACGGCTCCGCGCTGATCCCCGCCGACCGGTTCGCGCGGGCGGAGGTGTTGCGCTGGCTGTTCTGGGAACAATACCAGCATGAGCCCAACATCGCCACCTTGCGCTTCTGGCGGACGATGATCGGCGAGGACCGGCTTTCGCCCGCGCAGCGCGACGCGATCCCGGCAAAGCACGCGGCGGGGGAAGCGGCGCTGGCGCTGATGGACCGGCACCTCGCCTCTGCCGAGTGGATGGCGGGCGGCGCGTTCAGCCTCGCCGACGTCGCGCTCTATGCACATACCCATGTCGCCGGGGAGGGCGGCTTCGACCTGTCGCCTTACCCCGCCGTCACCGCCTGGCTCGCGCGTGTGGCGGCGCGGCCCGGCCACCAGCCGTTGTAACCTGCGGCTTGCTCTCGCGGGCGCGGGCGCTTAGGTGAACGGTTCGCGAGGCCGCTCCGGTGAGGGGCGGCCTTTTACGTATTCGACGGAGTTCACGCCGTGGCCCAGCCGCTCATGCCCCATGCGACCGCTTCCTGGATGGTCGACAACACCTCCTTGTCGTTCGACCAGATCGCCGAGTTCTGCGGGCTGCACATCCTGGAGGTGCAGGCGATCGCGGACGACACCGCCGCGACCAAGCTGACCGGGCGCGACCCGGTGCGCGCGCACGAGCTGACGCAGGAGGAGATCGACCGCGGGCAGGCGGACCCCAAGCACAAGCTGCAGATCATCAAGGGTCCCGAGCAGATCCGCCGCACCAAGGGCCCGCGCTATACGCCCGTGTCGAAGCGGCAGGACAAGCCGGACGGCATCGCCTGGATCATCCGCAACCACCCGGAGATCACCGACGGGCAGATCGGCTTGCTGATCGGCACCACGCGCACCACCATTGCCGCGATCCGCGACCGCTCGCACTGGAACATGGCCAACATAACCCCCAAGGACCCGGTGACGCTGGGCCTGACCACGCAGCGCGAGCTCGACGCG
>CAXTTU010000294.1:0-4247 GCA_964247225.1 uncultured Sphingomonas sp.
TAGCCCACCGCCTTGGCGAGCGCGACCGCCTGCTCGCCCATCGCGCGGCGCATCTCGGGGGTGACGAACGGGGACGGCGCTTCCTCCACCACCTTCTGGTGCCGCCGCTGGATCGAGCATTCGCGCTCGCCCAGGTACACGACATTGCCGTGCTGGTCGCCGAGCAGCTGGATCTCGATATGGCGCGGAGATTCGATGAACTTCTCGATGAACACCCGGTCGTCGCCAAAGCTCGCCAGCCCCTCGCGCTTGGTCGCCTCGAACCCCTCGCGCACGTCCTGTTCGCTATACGCCAGCCGCATCCCCTTGCCGCCGCCGCCCGCCGACGCCTTCATCATCACCGGATAGCCGATGTCGGACGCGATCCGCACCGCCGCGTCGGTGTCGGCGATGTCGCCGAGGAACCCCGGCACGACGTTGACCCCCGCCGCCTTGGCGAGCTTCTTGCTCTCGATCTTGTCCCCCATCGCCGCGATCGCGTTGGGCGGCGGCCCGACAAAGGCGATGCCCGCCTCGGCGCAGGCGCGCGCGAAGCTCTCGCGCTCGGACAGGAAGCCATAGCCGGGGTGGATGCAGTCCGCCCCCGTCTCCCTGGCGGCGAGCAGGATCAGCTCCGCCTTGAGGTAGGACTCGGCAGCGGGCGCAGGTCCGAGCCGAACGCTCTCATCGGCGAGCAGCACATGCGGCGCGCGCGCATCCGCGTCGGAATAGACCGCGACGGTCGCGAGGCCCATCCGCTTGGCGGTGCGCATGACGCGGCACGCGATCTCGCCACGATTGGCGATGAGGATTTTCTTGAGCATCAATGAGGGCTGCCTTCTCTTGGCACTTTGAACGCTAGCAACAAAGTTAAGCAGACTGCTATGGCTGCGATGACTTTCACTGCCGTTTGTCCAGTCGCGACGCTTTCGCGACAGTGGAAAAGATTCGGGATGTCAGACCCGCATGGTTGCCAAGCTGGAATGGCAAGCTGAACGGCGTTCGCAACAGCCGCGATGAAGATGGTTAAGCCTATAAGGAGTACGCGCCGACTCACCCCGCCACCACCCGCATTGGCGCAGGCGCGCCGCGGAGCAGCCCTTCGGTACTGAGGTCTTCATCAATCTCCGGCCAATGGACGCCGTAGCCTTCCCCGACCCGCTCCCAATGCTTGCGCTGGTGAGGCGTGGCCCGAAGCAGCCGAGGATACCAGGCGAGCGGCGCGGAAATAGAGCGGCCGTCCATCAGGTCCACAATCAGGCTGTGCTCGTCGAAACGCACGTCGAGCACACGCTCGGCTTCTTGCGACATACCACCTCCCTCTCCCATCACCCCGGCCTTGATCCGGGGTCCCGCTTCTTCAGACCGCACCGAAGAAGAAGCGGGATGCCGGGTCAAGCCCGGCATGACGAAGGTTGATGCCCGGAACGCATCGGCTCCTGGCCCGCCATCCGCACCAGCCCCAGCCGCGCCAGCATCGCCGCGTCCGCGCTGTCGCCCGCGTTGCCCGTCGTCAGCAGCTTGTCGCCGGTGAAGATCGAGTTCGCGCCCGCGAGGAAACACAGCGCCTGCGCCGCCTCGCTCATCGACTCGCGCCCGGCGGACAAGCGGACCATGCTCATCGGCATGGTGACCCGCGCCGCCGCGACCACGCGCGCGAACTCGATGTCGTCGATCCGCGCCATCGGCGTGTCGGCGAGCATGTCACCCAGCGGGGTGCCGCGGATCGGCACCAGCGCGTTGACGGTGACGCTCTCCGGATGGCGCGGCAGCGTGGCGAGCGCGTGGACGAAGCCGACGCGATCCTCCCGCGTCTCCCCCATGCCGACGATCCCGCCGCAGCACACGCTCACGCCCGCGTCACGCACATGCGCCAGCGTGTCGAGCCGGTCCTGATAGGTCCGCGTGCTCGTGACCCGCTCGTAATATTCGGGCGAGCTGTCGAGATTGTGGTTGTAGTAATCGAGCCCCGCCGCGCCCAGCTCGCGTGCCTGCTCCGCGTCGAGCATCCCGAGCGTCATGCACGTCTCCAGCCCCAGCGCCTTCACGCCCTCGATCATCGCGACCACGCGCGGCATGTCGCGCGGCTTGGGGCTGCGCCACGCCGCGCCCATGCAGAAACGCTGCGACCCCGCCGCCTTGGCCTCGGCGGCGGCGGCGAGGACGGCCTCGACGTCCATCAGCTTTTCCGCCTTCAGCCCGGTGTCGGCGAAGGCGGATTGCGAGCAATAGCCGCAATCCTCCGAGCAGCCGCCGGTCTTGATCGACAGCAGGGTGCAGAGTTGCACCTCGTTCGCGGCGTGATGTGCCCGGTGAACGGTTTGCGCGCGATAGAGGAGTTCGGGAAAGGGGAGGTCGAACAGCGCCGCGATCTCGGCGCGGGTCCAGTCAGTGCGCACCTCTCCTTTCGTCACCTTCCCCGGCGAAGGCCGGGGCCCAGTTACGCCGCCGAATGTGGGTGGGCGCAGTCCCTCCCGCTCAACCGTAGATAAAAGGGCCCCGGCCTTCGCCGGGGAAGGAGCGAGGTGCAGCGTCTCCACTGTCACTCCGCCGCCTCCTGCATCGGCGGCATGTTATGGCCGAGCAGGCGGAGCACATCGGCGGCGCATTCGACGATGTTGGAGCCGGGGCCGTAGATGCCGATCACGCCCGCCTCGCGCAGGAACTGATAGTCCTGCGGCGGGATCACGCCGCCTGCGAACACCTTGATGTCTGCGCGGCCCGCCTCGCGCAGGCGGCGGATCAGCTCGGGGATCAACGTCTTGTGCCCGGCCGCGAGGCTCGAACAGCCGATCGCATCCACCTCGCGCTCGAGCGCCAGCGCCAGCGTCTCGGCCGGGGTCTGGAACAGCGGACCCGACACCACGTCGAACCCCATGTCCGCGAACCCCGACGCGACCACGTTCGCGCCGCGGTCATGCCCGTCCTGCCCCATCTTGGCGACCAGCAGTCGCGGCTTGCGCCCGAGCCGCTGCCCGACCGAGGCGACGCCGTCGGTCACCTGCCCCCAACGCGGGTCCCCCGCATAGGCCGCGCCGTAGACGCCGGTGATCGGGGTCGGCGTGGTCGCATAGCGTCCGAACACATCCTCCATCGCCGCGCTGATCTCGCCCAGCGTCGCGCGCGCGCGGGCGGCGTCCACCGCCAGCGCGAGCAGGTTCCCAGTGCCCCGCGCGCCATCGCGCAACGCGTCGAGCGCCGCGCGACAGGCGGCTTCGTCGCGCGCCGCCTTGACGCGGGCGATCCTCGCCACCTGGCCCGCGCGCACCGCGTGGTTGTCGACGTCAAGGATGTCGATCGCCGCGTCGCCGTCGGGCGGGCGATAGCGGTTGACGCCCACGATCACGTCCTCGCCCCGGTCGACCCGCGCCTGGCGCGCCGCCGAGGCTTCCTCGATCATCGCCTTGGGCCAGCCCGCCGCGACCGCGCGCGCCATCCCGCCCTCGCGCTGCACCCGCTCAATAATCGCCCAGGCCTCGTCGACCAGGCTCTGCGTCAGGCTTTCGACATAATAGCTGCCGCCCAGCGGATCGACGACGTGCGTCATCCCCGTTTCTTCCTGCAACACGATCTGCGTGTTGCGCGCGATGCGGGCGGAGAAGTCGGTGGGGAGCGCGATCGCCTCGTCGAGCGCGTTGGTGTGGAGCGACTGCGTCCCCCCCAGCATCGCCGCCATCGCCTCGATCGTGGTGCGGATGACGTTGTTGTACGGGTCCTGCTCGGTCAGCGACACGCCCGACGTCTGGCAATGGGTGCGCAGCATCTTGGAGCGCTCGTCCTTCGCGCCCAATTGCGTCATCGCGCGATGCCATAACACCCGCGCCGCGCGCAGCTTCGCGACCTCCATGAAGAAGTTCATGCCGATCGCGAAGAAGAACGACAGCCTTCCCGCGAACTTGTCGATGTCGAGCCCCGACGCGACCCCCTGCTTCACATATTCCATGCCGTCGGCAATCGTGAACGCCAGCTCCTGCAGCTGCGTCGCGCCCGCTTCCTGCATATGGTAGCCGGAAATGGAGATGCTGTTGAACTTGGGCATCTCGCTGGCGGTATAGCCGAATATGTCGGCGATGATCCGCATGGAAGGATCGGGCGGGTAGATATAGGTGTTGCGGACCATGAACTCCTTGAGGATGTCGTTCTGGATGGTCCCGTCGAGCTTGGCGCGCGGCACACCCTGCTCCTCCCCCGCGACGATGAAAAAGGCGAGGATGGGGATCACCGCGCCGTTCATGGTCATGCTGACCGACATCTGATCGAGCGGGATG
>CAXTTU010000295.1:0-4246 GCA_964247225.1 uncultured Sphingomonas sp.
GGGTGCGTACAAGTATAGCTGGATGCTGATCCTGCTGTCGACGCCGCTCGTGGCGTTGCTGTTCCTGTGGCGGCGACGGTTTGGCTGGTATGATCACGCGAGCTTCGTGACCTATTCGATCAGCTTCATGTCGCTGTTGGCCGTGGTGGTCGAGCTGATGGTCGCGCTGGGCATGCCGGGGGCGGTGTTGGCGTGGGCATTCCTGTTGATTCCACCCGTGCACATGTTCGTGCAGCTGCGTGGTGCGTACGGCCTGTCGATCTTCTCCGGGCTGTGGCGGACGATGTTCCTGCTCGTGTTCGCGGTGCTCGCATTGTTCGCGTTCACGCTGGGGCTGTTGGTGCTCGAAGTGGCGCACTGACGGATCGAACCCGCCCGGTCGCTCGTATGGTTGCGGGACATCGGGAGACACTCACCATGCGACGCGCCGCGCCCACCTTGTCGGTTCTGCTGCTGCTGGGTCTGCCCGCCGCCGCGCCAGCCTCGCCCAAGCCGTGCCGCGACGCGAGCGGGCGCGTGGTGCGCTGCGCCAAACCCGCGAAACCCGCGCCGGAGCGGTGCAAGGACGCGGCGGGGCGCTTCGTTCGGTGTGGAACCTCCGGGACGAAGCCTGCTGCCGCGCCTCGTTGATCCATGTCACTCGGTTTGGCCCGGATTAAGCCATATTTATCTCTTGCTGCCCCTGCGAGGGAACGCGGGCGGGGGTCGCCGGTTAGGGCCGGGCCAGCCAGGCGATGAGGGCGAGCATGAACCCGGTCGAAGAACGCATACCCCTTGTCGAAGAACGGCTGCACGTCTCGACCCGCGCGGTTGAAACGGGCCGGGTGCGCGTCCGCACGGTCGTGGACGAGCATACCGAATATGCGCGCGCCGATCTGTTCCGCGAAGCGGTGCGGATCGAGCATGTGCCGATCGATCGCGAGGTCACGGCGGTGCCGATCGTCCGCGAGGAAGGCGACACGCTGATCTTCCCCGTGGTCGAGGAAGTGCTCGTGATCGAGAAGCGCCTGTTCCTCAAGGAGGAGGTGCGCATCACCCGGACCCGCTCGACCGAGGCGTTCGAACAACCCGTCACCGTGCGCTCGACGCGCGCGGTGGTGGACCGACTGACCCCAAACGAAGACCCGAAGGAGAACACCCCATGAGCCGTACACTGACCGCCATGTTCGACAGCCGCGCGGACGCCGAAGCCGCCCAGGCCCGGCTGAAGGACGCGAGCATCGACATCAGCAACGTCCACATCCACGACCAGTCGAGCGCCGGCCACTCGAGCACCGACTATTCGACGCACGAGAACCGCGGCTTCTGGGGCAGCGTCAAGGGCGCGTTCCTCCCCGACGAGGACCGTCATACCTATGAGGAAGGCGTGCGTCGCGGCGGTGTGGTGCTCACCGCGCAGGTCGCCGAGCATGAGGCCGACAAGGCGGTCGCCATCCTGGAGGAAGCGGACACGATCGATATCGACGAGCGTTCGGAGCAGTGGCGTTCGAGCGGCTGGGACTATGCTGGCGCGACGGCGGCGGGCGCGGGCGCGGGTGCGAGCACCGGTCTGTTCGGCGGCACCGGCACGAGCGGCAGCATGTCGACCGGGACCACCGGCACCAGCGGTTATGCGGGCACCACCGGCACGAGCGGCACCGAGGAAGCGATTCCGGTCGTCCAAGAGGAGCTGCTCGTCGGCAAGCGCGAGGTCAACCGCGGCGGTGTGCGCGTACGCTCCTATGTGGTCGAGACGCCGGTGCAGGAGAGCGTGCGGCTGCGTGAGGAGCATGTCGAGGTGGAGCGTCGCGCGGTCGATCTGCCGCTCTCGGCCGCCGAGGGCGATGCGTTCCGCGAGCGCACGATCGAGATGACCGAGACCGCCGAGGAGGCCGTCGTCGCCAAGGACGCGCGCGTCGTCGAGGAAGTCGTGATCCGCAAGGATGTGGGCGAGCGGACCGAGACCATCGCCGACACCGTGCGCAGCACGGAAGTCGAGGTCGAGGACGTCGGCACGACCCGGACGTCTGGCACCGGCCTCGGCACGGACCGCGACCGCTACTGAGCGACGCATTGGGGGCAGGGGGCGAAGGCGCGGGACTACTCGCGCCTTCGTGCCCCGGCACCCGCCTAACAGGAGGAACATTATGGCCGATCCCGAACACAAGCCCGGTACGCCGCGCGAAATCCATCTCGGGCCCGAGAAGAAGACCAACTGGCTCGCCTGGCTGGCGCTGCTGCTGGGCCTGCTCGCGCTGCTCTTTTTCCTGACCCGCTCGTGCTCGCATCGTGACGCCGTTGTCGCGACCAGCGCCACCACCGCTGACAACACCGCCGCGCCGGTCGCGGCTGCGTCGCCCGCGGTTGCTGCCAAATCGGCTACCGTCAGCCAGCAGGTCGGCACCTATCTCGCCGGCACCGACGCGGCACCGCACACCTTCACCTTCGACAACCTGAACTTCGACACCGACAAGAGCGACATCAAGCCGGAATATACCGACGAGCTGTCGAACCTTGCCGGCATCATGCAGAAATACCCGAATGCGAAGGCGCGGATCGCCGGCTACGCCGATGCCCGCGGGTCGGACCCGGCCAATGCCAAGCTCGGCCAGGCGCGCGCTGACGCGGTCAAGGCCGCGCTGGTCGCCAAGGGCGTCGCGGCGAACCGGCTCGAGACTGCCTCGGGCGGGGCGAGCGATCCGGTTGCGCCCAACGACACCGCGCAGGGCCAGGCGGAAAACCGTCGCACGGAGTTCGTCATCACCTCGCGCTGAGGCCTGACGAAAGCGGACAGATAGGGGCGGCTCGCAATGCGCGGGCCGCCCTTTTTTCGTGCGCTTGGACGGGCAAGCAGCGTAAGCGCGCCCGCTAGTCCGGGGACGAGTGGTGAGTATGCGCGTGAGCAGGTCGGTATGGGCGGCGCTGGTGGGAGCGCTTGGGGTGGCGACACCTGCCTGTGCGCAGGAAGCGGGGCAGGTCGCCGTGCATGTGCAGGGTACGTTCGTTGTCCAGACCGACCCGTCGTTCCGTGCGCCCTATGATGGGCCCAACAGCCTCGACCACCGCGGCGAGACGCGCGAGACCGCCGACCTGACGCTGTACGCGGGCGGGTCGCCCTGGCGCGGTGCGGAGATCTGGGCCAACCCGGAGATCGACCAGGGCTTCGGGCTCCACAACACCACCGGCGCGGCGGGCTTTCCGAGCGGGGAGGCGTACAAGGTCGGCAAGGCGGAGCCGTATGTCCGGCTGCAACGGCTGTTCCTCCGCCAGACGATTGACCTTGGCGGAGAACGGACGAAGCTGGATGCGGACCTGAACCAGCTCGGCGGTGAGGTGAGCGCCGGCCGGTTGGTGCTGACGGTCGGCAAGTTCGGTGTCGGCGACGTGTTCGACGCCAATAGCTACGCGCACGATCCCCGGCGCGACTTCCTCAACTGGACGCTGATCGACTCGGGCGCGTTCGATTATGCGGCGGATGCGTGGGGCTATAGCGTCGGCGGCGCGGCAGAGCTGTACCGGGGCAAGTGGGCGGTCCGCGCGGGGCTGTTCAACCTGTCGGTGATCCCCAACGGCACGGTGCTGGAACTCGGCTACCGCCAATATGAAGCGGTGGGCGAGGTGGAGCGGCGCTATTCGCTCGGCGGGCACGAGGGGCGAGTTCGAGTACTCGGCTGGTTCAATCATGGCGAGATGGGCAGGCTCGACGACGCGCTCGCCGCTGCCGCGCCCGGCACCGCGCCCGACGTGGCGAGCGTCCGCCGCTATGCCACGCGGGCGGGCGGGGCGCTCAATATCGAGCAGGAAGTGACCGCTACGCTCGGCCTGTTCGCGCGCGCGTCGGTCGCGGATGGGCGGTATGAGGTCTATGAGTTCACCGATATCGACCGCAGCGTGGCGGCGGGAGCGTACCTCAAGGGCACAGGCTGGGGCCGCGAGGCCGACCGGGTGGGGCTGGGCGCAGTGGTGAACGGCGCGTCGGCGGCGCGGCGGAGGTATCTCGCGGCGGGCGGGCTCGGTATCCTGGTCGGCGACGGGCAGTTGCCCCACCCCGGCGCGGAGGCGATCGGGGAGGGGTGGTATGACCTGTCGCTCGCGGGCGGCAAGCTCCACGCGACCGTGGACGCGCAGGTGATCAGCAACCCGGCCTACAACCGCGATCGCGGGCCGGTGGCGGTGTTCGCGCTAAGGTTACACGCGCAAATCTGACCTCAGCGGCACGGGTAGCGCTTCTCGATCACCCGCAGGAACCCATCCTTCAGGCTCATCC
>CAXTTU010000296.1:0-4229 GCA_964247225.1 uncultured Sphingomonas sp.
TGGCGCGGGAGAAGGGAAGTTAGTCCAGCTTCGGCGTCCACCCCGGCTCAGCCTTGGCGATCGCGCGCTGATAGGCGGGCCGCGCCCCGATCCGTTGAAGGTAGGCCCTGATGTTGGGGAAATCACCGGGCGGGGTGTTGGCGAACGCGCGGGCGGTGGTGAGGATATAGACGATCATGATGTCGGCCGTGGTCAGCTTGCGGCCGCCGAAGAACTCGGATTCGCCCACCCGACGCTCTGCCAGCGCCCATGATCGCTCGACCCGTTCGGTGACGAACGCCGCGCCCGGCTTGCCTATCCCGCCCGTCAGCGTCACCGCCAGCTGCATCATCAGGCTGGCCATGAACGTGGCGTTCGACCAATGCACAAAGAACAAGTAATCCGTAAAGTCGGGGTCATCAGGGGCTGGCGACATCCGCCCGCCGCCATACTTACGGTTGAGATAGCCGCAGATGGCGCCGCTCTCGCCCAGCACCAGATCGCCGTCCTGGATCACCGGCGCAATGCCCATCGGGTGGAGCGCCTTGTATTCGTCCGGTGCCATGCGATTGTCGGCGCGCCGATCGTAGAGCTTGAGCTCGTAATCGAGCCCCAGCTCCTCGCACAGCCAGACGATTCGTTCGGATTGGGAGCTGCGCAAGTGATGGACAGTAAGCATCGGGCCTCCTCACACGAAGCTGTGCCGGTCGCGGTCTTTACCGGCTCACGCGCCGGGTGGGAAGCGCAAGGGATCGAGCGGTCGCCTGTTGCCCCCAGAACACCGCTCGGGTCACGGCGACTCAGCTCCACCTCTGGGTAGGCCGGTTGCCGAGCAGCAGCACGGCGCGCTACCTTCGTGGCGACATGGGGACGCCCTCGGACTCGCGGAGCGCACCGAAGTCAGATATCCAGACGTTCGGCCGGGCCTCAGCGCTCCCCAAAAGCGGGCGTCCGTTCATCTCGGTTCTGTGATCGCTTCAGGCACCTAGGGCCGCCGAACTGCACGGCATGGTGTTGAGCGATCCGGCTGTTATCAAGGCAAGGGCGATGGATAGCTCCCATCCGCCTGACGCCCTTTACGAACGTAGATGTGCGGAGGAGCTGTTGAGCGATCAACCGATCGAGCGCTGCTGACGCAGTGCGATCGCCCTCGCCGTTCATCAAATGCTCGTTTTGCGGACGTACGCCGGAGCTGGCTTATGATGGTTGTCGGACCGATGATGGCTAAGGTTTCCCTTCCGCATGGACGTGACCACTGCGAGCTACGTTGGGAGTGAGGACAATGATTGACGCGACTAAGGTGCGGACGACGCTCGGAACGAAAGGACCGGCTTTTGTCGCCGATATCTGCGTCAATTTCGTGCTGCCCTTCCTGATCTACAGCTATGCCGCGCCCCGGCTCGGCGACGTACAGGCGTTGTTAGCTTCCTCTGTGCCCCCAATCCTGTGGAGCTTGGCGGAGTTCATCCGTCATCGCCGGCTTGATGCACTATCCCTGCTCGTGCTGGCGGGCATCATTCTGTCACTGCTCGCCTTTTTCGGGGGAGGTGGTCCCCGCATGCTCCAGCTTCGTGAAAAGCTGGTCACGGGCGTGATCGGCATGGCTTTCCTTGTCTCGGCAGCGATCGGCCGTCCCCTGATCTACGAGCTGGCGCGTGCCGGCATGGCGCGTCGGGCCTCGGCCGAGGCCGAACGAATGCAGCGATTGCGCAACGATCGTCGCTTCCGGCGAACCATGACTATCATGACGGTGGTGTGGGGGTTTGGGCTAATCCTCGATGTGGCAATCGGCGCGGCGCTCGTCTTCAGCCTGACGATCAAGGAGTACATGATCGTCAACCCGATCGAGGGCTACGCCGTGCTTGGCAGTCTAAGCCTATGGACCTTCTGGTACAGTAGACGAGCAAAGGCTCGGAACGAAGCCGATCGAACCGCGGAAGCGCAACAGCCTTAGTCGGCTCATGTGAATTGTGGCGTTCAACAAACCGACGTATCATGGATAGACCAGCCATCGGATCCGATTCATGCGAAGTTGTGCGGCCTGAAGCAATTACATCGAGAGAGTGTTCAAGAACCGGGTCGTTGTAAGCAGCAAGGGAAGCCAGCGAGCGGCAGGTTCAAGGCGGCCGTAGTTGCTGCGGGAACGCCGGGAGTTGGTCGGAAGCCGACTGGCAGCTCAAATGACCCAAATTCGGAAGTCAACTGTGATATCGGCCTTTTTCGAAAGCGGACACCCATTCAGGCTGAGGGGCGATCAGCCGTGGGCCCGGACAGCGGCCGCCGCGCTTTGGCGTGGGTCGCCCGTCCCGGGGGCGATCTGCAGACTCGCCGTCGCGCGTTCGAGCCAGCGTAGCCGTAACCGTGCGACGAGGGCGCTCTGACCTCCAACATGCGCCTGCCCGCCTATGCTTGGGTCGCCAAATCAACGATGGCGAAGCACGGCGTTTGCTCAGCGCTGTTCGTTGAGCGACGTCCAATCCGGTACGATATGCGGACATATGATCGCTGCCGAGTTTATCCCCATGACGTCTCTTCGGACGTTTGATCGGAATTGATGTTTCACGGTAAGCAGGCCGGCATGATCGATCATCGATCGCTTGAAGTGTTCTTCTGGGTCGTGAAGCTTGGCGGTTTCGGGCGGGCCGCCGAACGGCTCCACATGACCCAGCCCGCTGTCTCCGCACGGATAAGCAATATCGAGGCGCGTTATGGCCTGCGGCTGCTGAACCGCGGCACCCACGGCGCACCCGTGCTCACGCCCAAAGGGCTCGAGCTGTTTGGCTATGCCGAGCGCATCCTTTCGCTGCATTCAGAGATGGTCCATCACCTCATGGGGCCGGCCGACCTGTCGGGCACCTTGCGCCTCGGCGTCGCCGAGACGCTGGTGCACACGTTACTCGGCAACCTGCTTTGCAAGGTGCACCGGCTCCACCCTAAGATTACGCCCGAGATCACGGTGGACATCTCGCCCAACCTGCAATCGGCGCTGCTCGCGGGCGAACTGGATGTCGCATTACTGCTCGGGCCGGTCGCCGAGCCGCGGGTTCGCAGTGTCGCACTGCGCGATCACCCGCTGATCTGGGTCGCGAGCCCTCGCCTTGCCATCGGCGAGGAACGGCTCGACCTCGCGGAACTGGCGCGCTGGCCCATCCTGTCCTATTCGCGTGGCACGGTGCCGCACGCGCAGCTGGCGGAGCTGTTCGGCGCGCCCGGCCTCCCGCCGGTCCGCCTGTTCGCCAACAGCAGCGTCGCCACGATCCTGGCGATGGCGGTTGATGGCATCGGCATCGGCGTCCTGCCGCGCGCGGTGGCGGAGCGGGAGATTGCGGACGGGCGGCTCCGCCTCCTCGAGGTAACACCCGAGCTGCCGCCACTGCACTTTACCGCCAGCTATCTCGCGACGCCCGGGGGCGGGCTGGCGCAGGCGGTCGCGGAGCTGGCCGGAGAGGTGGCGCGGGGCTTATAACGCGTCATGATCGCCGCCGATCAGGAGATGCGATTTCCGGTCGCTTCCCGATCGGCGTAGCTGTCCCGTCCGAAGCGCATCACGCGGCTTTACGAAGCGAGGTCGGGCCGATGGAACGGATGACACCGGAGACAGCGGACGCGGGCACGATACGCCGGGCGATCAGGGCGGGCGCGATCACCGGCACCACTGCGGGGCTCGCGCCCGGCCATGTGCAGGGCAACATCGTGATCTTGCCCGCGGTCGAGGCCGAGGCGTTCGCCGAGTATTGCCGCCTCAACCAGCGATCCTGTCCGCTGCTGGCGACCTCGCGCCCGGGCGATCCCGGGCTGCCGACGCTCGGCGAGGACATCGACATGCGCCACGATCTGCCGGGCTATCGCGTATTCCGTGACGGCGTGCCCGGAGAGGAGGTGACCGATGTCGCCGCGCTCTGGCGCGACGACCTCGTCACCTTCGTCATCGGCTGTTCTTTCACGTTCGAGGCCGCGCTGACCGCCGCCGGCATCCCGCTGCGCCACCTCGCGCAGGGGCGGAACGTGGCGATGTTCCGCACGAACCGGAGCACAGTCCGGGTCGGCCCGTTTGGCGGGCCGCTGGTCGTGTCCATGCGGCCGCTCAAGCCGAGCGACGCCGACCGTGCCGCGCGCATCACTGCCGGTTTCCCGGACATGCACGGCGCGCCCGTTCACCGCGGCGACCCCGCCAGGCTGGGCATCGTCGACCTCATGCGGCCCGACTATGGCGAGGCGGTCGCGATCGAGCCCGGCGAGGTGCCGGTGTT